>JAUVXY010000123.1 GCA_030603375.1 Actinomycetes bacterium
AAGTTTACAGAATAGGCGGTGCACAGGCAATAGCAGTTCTGGCATATGGTACTGATAGTATAAAAAAGGTAGATAAAATTGTTGGGCCGGGCAATATATATGTTGCTGCTGCCAAAAAGGCAGTGTTTGGCACTGTTGGTATTGATAGTCTGGCCGGGCCAAGCGAAGTGATGATTTTAGCAGACTGCAGTGCAAAACCTGATTTTATAGCTGCAGATTTAATCTCGCAGGCAGAACATGATCCGGACGCAAAAAGCATTTTACTGACTACAAGCGAAGATATTGCAAAAAAAGTTATTGATGAAATTTACAAACAAGTTGACAGCCTTGCAGGTATTTGCGGCAGCAGTGAGAACGTTAAGGTAATTTTAAGATCCCTGGCGAAAAATTGTAAGATTGTTTACAGTAAAGATAAAAATCTTATAATTAGAATATGCAACATGGCAGCACCTGAACACCTGGAAATAATGATGGAAGATGCAGATAATGTATTAAAAGATATTAAAAATGCAGGTGCAATATTTGTTGGCGATTATACGCCTGTTGCGGTTGGTGATTACATAGGAGGAACCAATCATGTTATTCCAACAGGTGGTTGTGCAAGGTTTTCATCTTCTCTTGGTGTATATGATTTCTGCAAAAGAAGCAGCATAATTTCTTATGACCGTGAAATGTTGAAAGATGAATCGAAATATGTAGAAATTTTATCAAGTTTTGAAAACTTAATTGCTCACAAGAACTCTATTAAGGCAAGGTTTAAAAAATAAATGTACTTACGTAAATAAAAGAAAGTGATAAAAGTGAAGTTTAAATCATGGATCTATAATTTACCAGAATATATCCCCGGCAAAACTTTGGAGGAAATAAAGGAAAAATATAATTTAGATGTGGTGTATAAGCTTGCATCTAACGAAAATTTATTTGGAATTTCTCCTAAGGTTATAGATAGTATTTGCAGGAATGCCTGCCGTGTTAATTATTACCCTGACAGTGATTGCAGAGAAATAAAACAAAAACTTGGTTCAAAGTATAATGTGCAGGCGGATAATATAATAATGGGAAACGGCACGGACCAGATTATTGAATTGGTCTGCAGCGGTTTTGTTGGCTCTGGCGAAAATGTGGTAATCTCCGACCCTACTTTTTTGATTTACGAAAAAGCCACTTTAAAGTGCGGAGGGGAAGTGATTAAAGTTCCACTTGAAAAATTCAGGCAGGATGTCAAATTAATGGCTGATTCTGTAAATGGTAAAACCAGAATAATTTTTTTGACAAATCCCCATAATCCCACAGGGACCAGGATTACAAAAAATGAGTTTGAGTATATTATCGGGAATACACCAAAAGATGTTTTAATAGTCACAGACGAGGCTTATTACGAGTATCTGCCTGAAGAAGAAAAAATAGATACCGTAAGCTACTTAAATGAGTGCAGCAATTTAATAATACTTAGAACATTTTCAAAGATTTATGGGCTGGCAGGGCTTAGAATAGGGTACGGGATATCCAGCGCTGAAATTATTTCTGGTTTAAATAAAATCAGGCTGCCGTTTAATATAAATTTTATTGCACAGAAAGCTGCGGTTGCTGCTCTTGAAAATGAATTGTTTGCCTGTGAGGTAAGAGACAAAATACAGGTGGAAAAAGAAAAATTTTACAGTGCTTTTAAAAAAAATGGAATTGATTTTGTTAAATCATATTCTAATTTTATACTGGTCAAGACAGGGAGCAAAAACAGGGATGTAGCTGCCAGGCTACTGGAGAGAGGTTTTATTGTAAGACCGGGTGAGAATTTAGGAATACCGGGATACATAAGAGTTACGGTGTCTAAACCTGAGGTTAATGATAAATTCTTAAGTGAATTTATTAAAATATATAAGTCATAGTATAATCAATAATAATTACGACAGACAGAGAAAGGGCGCAAAAATGGAAACAATAGTAACAGGGAAAAATTGTGAAGTAAGGTTTGGCCTGCAGCTTCCAACAGTAATAATTGCAGAGAGAATAAATCCAACTGGAAGAAAATCTTTAGCAGATGAGCTGCAGCAGGGTAAGCTTGACATGGTAGGAAAAGATGCAAAGGAACAGGTAGAGGCCGGCGGAGATATAATTGATGTAAATGTCGGCGCAGTTGGGGTGGACGAAGTGGACATGCTCCCAAAAGCTGTAAAAAAGGTTATGGAAGCTACCGACAGGCCAATTTGTTTGGATTCTGCAAATCCAAAAGCCATAAAAGCTGCTCTTGAAGTTTATCCATACAAAGCTCTTATTAATTCTGTCAATGGCGAAGAAAGATCTTTGGAAGAAGTTCTGCCTATGGTTAAGGAAAGCGGCAGTGCCGTAATTTGTCTTACAATGGATGAAGACGGGATACCGGATAATGTTGAAAAAAGAGTAAAAATTGCTGAAAAAATATTAAAAAGGGCAGAATCGCTTGGAATTAAAAGGGAAGATTTGGTATTTGATTGTTTGGCGATGGCAAATGCTACAAATTCCAGTGCATGTAAAATTACACTTGAAACAATGAAAAGAGTTACAAAGGAGTTTGGCGTTTCCACAACTTTTGGCGCTTCTAATATTAGTTTTGGAATGCCAAACAGGGATCTTCTAAATATTCATTTTATAACAATGAGCATAATGAACGGACTGTGTGCCCCTATTACAGATCCATTGATAGGGGGGCTTAAAAGGGCAATGAGGGCAGCTGATTTTCTTGCAGGAAAAGATCCGTACGGCATGAATTATATATCAGAATATAGAAAAAAATGAATGTAGAAAAAAATAGTTGAATAGTGTACACTTTAGGATTAATAAAATTTATTAAAAAAAAAGGAGAAACTAGCATGGCAAAAGTTGAACTAAAAAACCTGACGAAAAAATTTGATGAAGTAATAGCTGTTGACAAGATGGATGCGACTGCCGAAGACAAGGAGTTTGTAGTACTGGTCGGCCCTTCCGGCTGCGGCAAAACTACGACCCTGCGTATGATTGCGGGGCTGGAGGAGGTTACAGGAGGGGAAATCTATATCGGAGACAGGTTAGTCAATGACGTTCCTCCAAAGGATAGGGATATTGCTATGGTATTCCAGAATTATGCTCTCTACCCGCATATGAACGTCTATGACAATATGGCATTTGGCCTAAAGCTTAGAAAAACTCCAAAGCTGGAAATTATAAAAAGGGTTAATGGAGCGGCAGATATATTAAAAATAAGAGAACTCCTCAAGCGAAAGCCCAAGCAGCTGTCAGGAGGACAGAGGCAGAGAGTAGCTCTCGGCAGGGCTATAGTCAGGGATCCCAAAGTGTTTTTGATGGATGAACCGCTGTCTAACCTTGATGCAAAGCTCAGGGTTCAGATGAGAACTGAAATTGCAAAGCTTCACAAGAGGCTTCAGGCAACAATAGTTTATGTTACCCATGACCAGACAGAAGCTATGACCATGGCAGATAAGATTGTTATTATGAAGGATGGGCTGATTCAGCAAGTCGGTGCCCCACAGGTAGTGTATGATCACCCGTACAATATGTTTGTAGCAGGATTTATCGGGAGTCCGGCAATGAACTTTGTTGATGTAACGGTAACAAGTGACTTAAAATTAAAAAATGGGAAATTTGCTCTTGATATACCTGACCATCTCATGAAAATAATCAAGGAAAATAATTTAGTAGGGAAAGATATAATTTTAGGGATCAGGCCCGAAGATTTGGAGGATAGTGCATTTGTACCTTCTGCCGGAGAAGGAAACACAATGAATGCAATGGTTGAAGTAACGGAGCCTATGGGTGCAGAAGTTTATGTATACATAGACATAAAAGGCGTTCTTATGACTGCAAGGGTTCATCCAAAAACTGAAGCCAAAAGCGATAAGCCGATAACACTTTTTGTGAATTTAGAGAAACTGCATATTTTTGATAAAGAAACTGAAAAAGCATATATATAAAGAACGCGAGAAGCAAAAAGAAAAATCTTTATATATGGCAATTAGATAAAATATGCTGAATGTATTTATTAGAAAATAAGGCACAACAAAATATTTTGTTGTGCCTTATTTTCTAATAAATACATTCAGCATATTTTATCTAATTGCCATATATAAAGATTTT
>JAUVXY010000100.1 GCA_030603375.1 Actinomycetes bacterium
AGAAAATAGAGCCATAGAATATGCAAAATAATTTAAATATTCAGAAATTCTTATCTGAATTAAATATAATAAATGTTCTGAATATAGAAGAAGATTTGGGAAATGGCTATGTGAGGCTAAAGATATCAGAAGCTGAGAGGAGACAGGCATTACAGGACATAAAATGTGTTGAAGATATAATAGTTGAACTGCTAAGAAACAGCAGAGATGCAGGCAGCAGCAATATATTCATTGGAACAAAAAAAATTGAAGATAAAAGAAGAATTGTTCACTTTATTGATGATGGCATCGGTATACCGCCAAAATTCCACAATGTCATTTTTGAATCAAGATTAACCTCAAAACTTGATGACGGCATCAAGGACTCTTATGGATTCCATGGAAGGGGGATGGCTCTTTTTTCTATTAAGTTAAACATAAATGACATAAAAATTACATATTCTGATAATACAAAGGGAACATCTTTTTATCTAGACATAGATCTGACAAAGACTGAGGAAAAAAAAGATCAATCAATAATGCCGTTAGTAGTAGGAAAAAATGGGGATATAAATACTGTTGGCGGTGTAAATAACATACTAAAGAATTTAATTGATTTTAAATTAAAAAATAAGAATGTTAACTTGTATTATGGAACACCGGCACAAATTTTGGCAACGATGAGAGAAATTTTTAAAGAAAAGAATAAATACAAAAAATATCCAAAGTTCAATGATTGGGATGACTTTAAAAATTATATTGATGAAAGCAGGATAAAAGTCATAGAAGCGCCAGCACTCACGAAAAACTGTAATCTAATGGAAAAAATATCAAAATTTATATTTAATATGGATATATCCCAAAGAAGCATCCAGAGAATAATTTATAATGAGATAAAACCATTAAACAGGATAGATATTGAAAGTCAGGATACTAAGTTTGACAGTCGTATGGACCCTGGGGAACAAAAAGAAGAAATAACTATCATTGACGAAAACAAAAAAATAAGCCTTTATGACGAGCTAAAACTGGCAAATAGGTTTAAAGATGAAGAAATAAAATGTATAATTAATACAATAGAAAAAAAGGTCAAAGAATTAGGCAATAAATATTTTATTACACTTAGCAAAAATATAGAATACAAGAGAGCAAATAATACAATAAAAATAATAATCGAATTGAAGGAAAATAACTGAAATAAAATAACAAAAATATGAAATTGCTTAAAGTTTCTTCACAATCAAAGCCAAACTTAGTTGCAGGTGCAATTGCCGGCATAATAAGAGATGAAAACAAGGTACAGGTTCAAACCATTGGAGCTGGGGCTTTAAATCAGGCTGTAAAGGGTATCGCTATTGCCCGTGGATATATCGCACCAACCGGACAAGATATAATTTGTATACCATTTTTCAAAGACATTGAAATAAATGGCGAAGTAAGAACTGCGATTGTAATCACTGTTGAAGTTAGGTGACATGTCTCCTCTATTTGCTTTAAAATTTTGCCGAGCCTTAGATACATTGGCTTGTTAACCTGAATTATCCAAAATAAATTATTCTGAAAGAATTAAAAAATATTTTATTGCTATGTTAAAAAATAAAGAAAGATTTGAAAAAAATACAGCAAAAGTCTACATCCAGACATTTGGATGCCAAATGAATGAATATGATTCAGAAAGAATCCTGTATTTTCTGGGAAAAGAAGGCTATGTTAGAACTTTTAATATAGAAAAGTCTGATATTATTGTATTTAATACGTGCTCTGTCAGGGAGAAACCTGTAAATAAATTATACGGACATATAGGAAGATTAAAAAAATTAAAGAAATTAAATCCGCAACTTTTAATATGTGTTGGTGGCTGCACAGCTCAAAACCTTAAGGACAAGATATTAAAAGATCTACCTTATGTAGATATAGTATTTGGAACCCATAATATATCCGAACTTCCTGAACTGATAAAAAGAAGGAGGCTGACAAATAACAGTGTGTGCTTGGTTAGAGAGAGCGGATTTGATTATGATCTTGAAAAAGTAAAAAGAGATATAAAATTTAAAGCATACGTTCCGATCATAATAGGGTGCAATAACTACTGTTCTTACTGTATAGTTCCTTATGTTAGGGGAAGGGAAAGGTCTATTCTGCCTACAAACATTATAGAATGTATTAAAAAATTAGTTGCCGGCGGTGTGCTGGAGATTACACTTTTAGGGCAGAATGTAAATTCATACGGCAAGGACTTACATGAACCAATGTCATTTTCCTCTCTTTTAGATAAAGTTTCACACATAGAAGGGTTAAAAAGAATAAGGTTTATGACTTCTCACCCAAAAGATTTTTCTGAAGAAATTATTAATGTTATAAAAAAAAGGGAAAATGTAGCAAATCATATTCACCTTCCTTTGCAATCTGGGTCAGAGAAGATTTTAGGGCTAATGAACAGAAAATATACTGCTTACGAATTTTTAAAAATAATTGATTTTGCAAGGAAGGAGTTACCTGATTGTTTAATAACCACAGATATTATAGTTGGATTTCCGGGTGAGGACAGAAATGATTTTTTAGAGACGCTTAATATAATGAGAGAAGTAAGGTTTAGCAGGGCGTTTACGTTCATATATTCGCCAAGAAAAGGCACCAAAGCTTACAGCATGGCTGACAGCATTACGATGCAGGAGAAAAAAGAATGGTTCAGGGAGCTAGTTGAAGTTCAAAACAAAATATCGTATGAAGAGAATAAAAAATTGGTTGGTAAAAAGTTTGAAGTATTAGTTGAAGGTAAAAGCAAAAAAGACGAGGGTATCCTGATGGGCAGGCTTGAAAACAGTACATTGGTAAACTTCAAAGGAAATGAGGATTCAACCGGTAAAATTTTACAGGTAAATATAACTAAAGCTAAATCTTTTTATTTACTGGGGGACTTGTGCGCCACATAAATATAGACAAATTAACAAATGATATGGTAAAAAGTAGAAAAGCAATTATTATTTGCGGTCCTACCTGCACAGGTAAAAGCAAAATTGCGATAAATTTAGCCGGCATATTTAAAACTGATATTATATCAATTGACTCAATACAGATTTACAGGGGTATGAATATAGGAACTGATAAATATGATACTAAACGTTATAATATAAAACAGTATATGATTGATATCTTCGATCCGGACCACAGTGCCTCAGTAGCTGAGTTTAGAAATATTTGTAGAGATATTATTAAAAATAAATTTTTTCTTAGAAAAAAAGTTCCAATACTTGTGGGGGGGTCCGGTCTTTACATACGCGGCGTAGTGGATGATTTGGATTTTGTTCCAGAGGGCAATAAGGCAATAAGAAGTAAAATAGGCGATGATGTAAAAAAATATGGCCTTTCAAAATATTACGAAGAGTTAAAAAAGATAGATCCGCTGTACAGCGGCAAAATAAGTGAAAATGATGAGAGGAGAATAGTAAGAGCGCTGGAAGTTTATAAAGTCACAGGAAAGCCTTTCTCGTTTTATCAAAAGAAATGGTAAAGCAGGCAATCCATATATGACTGCATCTTTATTGGTATAAAAACTGAAAAAAGTAAGCTTCATAAAAGTATTGACAAAAGAGTAGATGAGATGTTTAAAAAGGGATTGGTGGAAGAAGTCAAGGCTCTGGCAGACAAGGGTTATGGCAATTGTTTAAGCTTAAGGCAGGCAGTAGGATATAAAGAAGTACTGGAATTTTTAAGCGGAGATATAAATTTTGAACAATGCGTAAAAAAAGTCAAAAGTAATACAAAAAAACTTGCAAAAAAACAAATGACATGGTTTAACTCTGATGGTAGGATAAAGTGGGTTAGAACTGACGAGTATAGCAGCAGTTCAGAGTTAATTGAAAATATTTTAATATTAATTAAGGATTATGGTAAAAATGGGAAAAATTAAATTTTCAAAGCTAAATGGGCAGGGAAATGATTTTGTCATTATAGATGACACAAGTTCATCAATTAATCTTTCAAAAGATCAGATTGCAAAAATATGCCATAGGAATTTTGGTATAGGTGCAGATGGTTTAATCCTGGTAAGAAAATCTACGGATGCAGATTTTAAAATGGATTATTATAATCAGGATGGCTCGGTAGCTGAAATGTGCGGGAATGGAATTAGATGCATGGCAAGATTTGTACATGACGGTAACTTGAGTCGCAAAAAAGAACTTTCTATAGAAACACTGGCAGGAGTGAAAAGAATTTTTCTAAATTTGGATAATAATAATGTAGAGGATATAAGAGTTGATATGGGACTGCCTGATTTTAAGCCTGAAAACATACCTGTAGATATAACCGCAAAAGCAGTTTTGAATTACAGAATAAAAATAAATTCTAATATTTTCTACATAAACTGTGTGTCCATGGGAAACCCGCATTGTGTTATACTTATAAACAAAGGAGAAAAATTAAGCGATATCGATCTTGACAAACTTGGCCCTGAATTGGAGAACCATCCTATTTTTCCAAGAAAAACTAATGCAGAGTTTGTAAACATTAAAAATGACAATGAGGTATCAATGAGAGTGTGGGAAAGAGGAGTGGGGGAAACATTGGCCTGTGGAACCGGTGCCTGTGCGGCAGCAGTTTGTGTCAAAAAATTAAATAAGGTTTCCGGAGAAAATGTCAGAATTAATTTGCCGGGTGGAAAATTGGACATAATGTGGAAAGATGAAAAATCAAGTGTTTATCTAAAAGGAAAAGTTGAACATGTGTTTAATGGAGTATATTTTTTGTGATATAAATTTTAAAAGTTAAACAATATGGATGAAAGGCGAGCTTTGCTATGCATTTTGAAGAATCGAAAAGATTAAAATCACTGCCGCGGTATCTTTTTGCAGAGATTGACAGAATAATTAAAAAGAAAAGAGAAGAAGGTCTTGATGTAATAAGTCTTGGAATAGGCGACCCTGATATACAAACACCTAAAAATATTATTGAAGCCCTGTTTGAAGGAGCAAAAAATCCTGACTACCATCGTTATCCTTCAAGTTATGGTTTAGATTTATTTAAAGAAGCTGTTTCTGAATTTTACATGAAAAGGTTTAATGTTAAATTGGATTCCGGCAAAGAAATTATACCACTGTGGGGCTCCAAAGAAGGAATTGCAAACATAGCCTATACTTTTGTAAATCCCGGAGATTATGTCATGGTGCCGGATCCTTCATATCTTGTTTATAAAATAGGCACTGTATTCGCTGGCGGAAAGCCGTATATATTACCCTTAAAGGAAGAAAATAATTTTTTAATCGATCTGGAC
>JAUVXY010000125.1 GCA_030603375.1 Actinomycetes bacterium
CCCAATTTGTTACACACGCATTAGAACTGATGAAATAAATTACAAAGACTTGCAGCAGACTCGTATGTGATTTTCTATCCCAGTTCCTGTAGAGATTTTTCATTGAGTTAATAATTGATTATAACTATACTATTATTTATAGCTGAGGGAGAATAAAGAAAAATGAGTATAGAAAATAAAGATAGTAACTATGCTTTTATAGATAGTCAAAATTTAAACTTATCTATTCGTGATCAAGGATGGACTTTAGACTATAAGAGATTTAGAAAATATCTTGCTCAAAAATATAATATTTCACAAGCATTTCTATTTATAGGTTATGTCCCTTCAAATCAAAATCTGTATACTTCTTTACAGAAATATGGCTATTTACTGATTTTTAAACCAACTCTTACTTTACCAAGCGGAAAAACTAAAGGTAATGTTGATGCTGAATTGGTTTTACACTCAGTTATTGAAATGCAAAATTATAATAAAGCAATCATAGTATCAGGTGATGGCGATTACCACTGTTTGGTGGATTATCTAATCAAACAAGATAAATTGCTTCATTTAATGATTCCTAATAGATATAAATATTCTTCCTTGTTGAAAAAATTTGCTGAAAAAATTGTATTTATGAATAATTTAAAAGAGAAACTTGAACATAAAAAAAGGTAGGCATTACCGCAAGCACATAGTCTTACGTATAACCTACCATCGTGATCTAAGTGTATTCTACAATTATTTAACTGTTTTTGTCAATATCACTTCAAGTACTTTTTAAGTGTGATTTCTATCATAAAAAACCCGCAATCTCTTTATATATCAGGCAATTGCAGATTTTATGTCTCTATTAAAATTTGATTATATAATAAACTTATACCAGGATCTCAATTAGCTGGATAGAAAGAAGCATTGTTTTAATTAGCGTAAATCATGAAGAAGCAAACTGCAACCGATCCTCTTAATTTATTTTGTTACATGGATTTAAAAAGAAAACCAATAAAACACTTAAAAGGGAACTGGAAATAACAAAGTGGAGAATACAACCCATCGCTGGAATTTTTAAAAAGAGTTGCTGATGTTTTAAATACTAAACTGGATATAAGATTTATTCCAAAGACCAGCTGATTTTTAAAATATTATATCTCGCTGTCTGTGGGCTACAATAACCGCAGATCTCACTGCGACTGGATAAATAATATGCTGATAATAAACGTTGCACACCACAACAGGGCCGAGGGAATAGCTGATTTAAACTCTGATGTAATTGTAGAAATGGTTTAATATTTTGCTAATAAGTCCCCAGCAGACTCATATGTAATTTTCTATCTTTTTTAAAATGTCTTCCAGGTCAGTTTCTTGTGATTCTTCAATTTTTCCTGATACATGTTTATGGTGTGGAAATGTCATCAATTTCCTTGATTTTCTGTTTCAGTTCCTGTAGAGATTTTTTGTATGCTTTCCACTCAATATAGTCATCCCACATGTCAAAATCTTCACTTTCTCTTTTATTTATTTCTTTTGAAAAATTATCAAGACAGCATCTATATTTTTTTTCAAACAATTCTATCTTTTCCTTAACCACAGCTACCTGTGATATAACCTTAAGTTTTTCGTATTCTTTTATTTCATCTTTTGGTATTTTTAAAGTTTTCAAACTGTTACCTTTTGTTAACATTAATATATGTTATTTTCTTTCAATACTAGCATTTGTCTTTAAAAGTTGTACTCAAATGTTTGTTGGTAAAAATAATTATATATTATTTTTAATTTTATTTATACACATCCAGTGTTTTTTTGGCAGTCTTTACCCAGGTAAATTTTCTTGCCTGAATTAGTGATTTTTCCCCTAAACTTTCTTTTAAATTTTTGTTTTCAGCAATATTTAAGATATGCTCTTGTATTTGTTCTATATCATCAGGTGGGGCAAGTATTCCTGCATCACCTATGACTTCTTTAAGTGAAGAGCAATCCGAGGATATCACAGGCAAACCGCAGCTCATTGCTTCAAGCACAGGCAGGCCGAAACCTTCAAAGACGGATGGGAAGACAAATAACTCTGCCTGGTTATAAATTTGAAGGAGGTCTTCGTCTGAAACTTTTCCTGTAAAGAGTATATCATCTCTGTAAGGGCTTGTCTCTCTTTCTCTGTAAGTAGCCTCGCTTTTCCAACCTGTTCTTCCTGCAATAACAAGCTTATAGTTAAAATCAGCGCTTCTTTTTTTTGCAGCGTTAAATGCTTTTATAAGCGCGGTAAAATTTTTACGCGGCTCAATCGTGCCTACAGATAAAATATACTTTTTGTCTATGTTATATTTTTTAAGTACTCCTTTCCTTTTTTCTTTACCGGGGAGTTTTCTAAAAAAGGTATCTGCTGCCAGATGTACTACATTTACTTTGTCAGGGCTTATATTAAAAAAATTTACTATATCGTCTTTTGTACTTTGTGAATCTGCTATGATTTTTTTAGCACGTTTTGCATTTCTTTTCACCTCACTGGTATATTTTTTTATAAACCAGGGGAAGTTAAACTGCGGAAACCTTATAAAAGATAAATCGTGTATTGTCAGGATTATATTTTTATTTAGTGTAGGCGGCACAAGAAAATCAGGACAGTGGAGCAGGTCTGCATTAAAGCCTGACAGCTCTATTGGCAATCTTAACCTGTTCCAGAGGTTTAGCTTTCTTTGAGTTGTTCCGCATAGCTTAAATTTTATTTTGCTGTCAGGATAATTTGATTTAAGATTGTAAATTGCCGGCAAATGCTCATCTGTTATATATCTTCCTGTTAATATATAGGTGTTTTTTTTGTCAATCTCAAACAAGCCTTTTAGCAGGTTAATTATATATCTTCCTGCTCCGATATCCTGACCGTGATTTAAAACTGTGGATACATCTATTGCTATTCTCATCTTATAATTTCTTATTCTATCTTATCAATAAATTTATGAACTGATTGAGGCTCATATTTTAACTTACTATGGAGGAGTTTTTTTAAAAATTCATTTTCTATTCTGAATTTAGTATTTTCTATATTTATTAAATAATCTGTACACTCTTTATATTTTTCATTACCGGTTATTATATATAATCTCTGATATGTACGATGTAGATTTATTATTGAATGAATTGGTGCATTTTCCACAAAGTTAAAGAAGTTATATTCTCCCCAGCAGTACTTAATAATATCTTTATCAGAAAGATTTCTTAATAACTGGATATTTTCTCTTTGGTTTTTAAGGTATTTTAAACTCTGTTTGAAGTTTTTAAGTATTTTCTTTGCTGCAGGCTTTAAGTTTGTATCTTTCAAATTTTTCTTCTGTATATTTAATTCAATGTCCAGTATTCTTTTAAGATTTGGCATCTCGGCATTTTTGTAAACAGTTTTTAAAAGATTAAGTTTTTGGTAATAATATTTTGTTTGAAAAGATGTTGCATCATCTCTGAAGCTGTATGCATATTTATGATAACAGACAGCTGAAGGGCAGGACTTAAATTTATAACCAAGCAGGTTCGCTCTGTAACAAAAATCAATGTCCTCATAAAATAAAAAGAATGTCGGATCTATAATCCCAACTTTATCTTCTGAGAAAACATCTTTTTTTAAAAAGCATGATGTAAATGAAACTCCAAATATGTTTTCAGGTAAATTATACTGGTTTAAGTCTAATTGGCCAATTCCATGATATCCTGCATAAAAGGATTTATCCAGGTATATCCCTACACTTTCTATATAGTCTTTTTGGTAAAAAAATTTTATTTTAGGAGCGAGGCCAATGTAGCTATCATCTAAATTTTTAATCTCTTCTACAAATTCTTCTAATGCTTTCCTATCATAAACTACATCAAAATTAGATATTAAAATATATTTACTGTTAACATGGTTTAAAGCCCGGTTAATACCCTCTCCAAGCCCTATGTTTTCGTTATTATATATTATCTTTATATCTTTGTATTCACTGCTTATGGTTTTTAAAGTATCATTGGCTGAATTATTATCAAA
>JAUVXY010000085.1 GCA_030603375.1 Actinomycetes bacterium
CCAACCCTGGGTTCAACTCTTAAAAAATCAACATCTCCTATCAAAGTAGCGCCTTTTTTGTCAAAATCGTCTTTTCTCCATTTCAAGAGCTCGTCGCTTGCCTTATCTTTAGTAATTCTATTTATTCCAACGTCTATGACTACCGCCCCTTCCTTAACCATGTCTCCTTTTATGAGGTACGGTACTCCTGTTGCTACTATTAATATATCTGCATCCTTTGTATGCATCTTTAAGTCTCTTGTTTCTATGTGACATACAGTAACAGTTGCCCATTCATTCAAAAGAAGCAGACTAATTGGCTTTCCCACGATTTCACTGTGTCCGACTACTGTAGCGTTTTTTCCTTTTATTTCTATATTTTCTCTTTTTAGCATCTCTATAATGCCTGACGGTGTAGCAGGGACCAGACACTCCTGCTGTGCAACTAACCTGCCCATATTAATAGGGTGAAACCCATCTACATCTTTTTCTGGCAATATAGCTTCCAGCACCATATTTTTATCTACCTGAGGCGGCAGCGGGAGCTGAACTAAAATACCATGCATGTCATCTCTTCTGTTTAGTTTATCTACTTCATTAAGCACGTCCTGTGTAGACACGCTATCATCCATCTTTATGGACTCAGATTTAAAACCTACCTGCTCACAGCCTTTTTGTTTGCTGTTTACATAAACCCTGGATGCCGGGTTTTCTCCAACAAGTATTACGCCAAGCCCCGGTACTATTCCTTTGGTCTTTAGCAATTCTTCTGTTTCTTTTTTTACTTCATCTTTAATATCTGCAGAAATTTTGCTTCCGCTAATTAATTTAGCCATTTTAATCACCCCTCATCAATAAATATAGCTACAAATAATATTTTTTATTTTGATTTAAAATAATCCCACTATATTGCCGTCTTCATCTATGTCTACTTTTGTCCCGGCAGGAACTTTCGGAAGTCCGGGCATTGTCCTCATTTCCCCAAGAAGCGGATAAAGGAACCCTGCGCCAACTGAAGCCCTGACATCTCTAATCGGAACTGTAAACCCCCTTGGCCTTCCTTTTAAATTAGGATCATGGCTCAGGGAAAGATGTGTTTTTGCCATACATATCGGCAGCTTGTCAAATCCCTGCCTGGTATATAGATCTATCTTCTTTTCAGCTTCAGCAGAATAATTTATGCCATCTGCTCCATAAATTTTATCAGCAATAATTTCAATTTTTTTCTTAATGGGCCAATCAAGCGGATAAAGGAATTTAAACTGTGAAGGTTTTTCAGCTGCTCTTGCAACTGCCTCAGCCAGCTCCAGTCCGCCTTCTCCACCTTTTAACCAAACATCACTTATAACTGCATCTTCTGCGCCTGCTGCCTTAGCGCTTTTCTCTATCACCTTTATTTCTTCCTCTGAATCAGCACTAAATTTATTTATGGCCACTACAACAGGAATGCCGAAGAGCTTCATATTTTCTATCATCTTTTCCAAATTTTCGCAGCCCTTTTCAACTGCTTCAGCATTGGGCTTGTTCATCAATTCCTTATCCACGCCCTTTCCGGGAATAAATTCAAATCCTCCTCCGTGCATTTTTAGCGCTCTTACCGTACAAACAATCACTACCGCATCTGGCTTAAGCCCGCTGTATCTGCACTTGATATCCATAAACTTCTCTGCTCCGCAATCTGCACCAAATCCACTTTCAGTAACTACGAAATCCCCTAATTTTATTGCTATCTGGTCCGCTAAAATTGAACTGTTCCCATGGGCAATATTTGCAAAAGGGCCAGCGTGAACAAGACATGGAGTATGCTCGATTGTCTGAAGCAAATTAGGTTTTATGGCATCTTTTAAAAGTACTGCCATGGCACCTGCACATTTTAAGTCTTCTGCAGTAACTGCTTTTCCATCATATGTAGAGCCAATTACTATTTTGCCTAATCTTTGTCTTAAATCTTTAAGGCTTGTGGTAAGTGCAAGTATTGCCATTACCTCAGATGCTACTGTAATATCATAGCCTGTTTCTCTTGGAACACCATTTAATGGTCCTCCCAAACCTACAATTATGTTTCTCAGCGCTCTATCGCTGATATCTACAACTCTATTTAAGGTTATGCTGAATGGATCAATATTAAGATCATTTCCTTTCATAATGTGTGTATCCATAAAAGCAGCTAAAAGATTATGGGCCATGCCGACAGCATGCGTATCACCTGTAAGATGGAGATTAAAATCTTCCATCGGAAGAACCTGGGAGTATCCGCCTCCGGCAGCGCCTCCCTTTATGCCAAACACTGGTCCCAGTGATGGCTGTCTTATGCATGTCACAGCCTTTTTGCCGATCTTGTTTAGTGCCATGCTAAGTCCTATGGTAGTTACAGTTTTTCCCTCTCCAAGCGGAGTAGGCGTAATAGCAGTAACGTCAATATACTTTCCATCTGGTCTGCCTTTAAAATTTTCCAGAACCTCAAGCTTCACTTTTGCCTTGTAATTTCCATACAGTTCCAAATATTCTTCGCTTAAACCTACTTCCTCTGCAATTTCCCTTATGTGTTTCATATTTGCAGCTTGAGCTATTTTTATGTCACTATCCAATGTAAAACCCCTTCCCTTTGTGTTTTGCCATTTTAATTGATTACAAAATCTATTATGGCATTATAATATAATTACTAACTCGTTACAATCCATATTAGAATTTTTTATTCAGATGATTTTCCATAAAACCTTGAGAGATTTTATGGAAAATCCAGGACAGTGGCAGAATCCGACTTATATCCCTGCATTAGTATATGCACACAATAGCTTTTGCTTCAATGCTATTTTTCAGTAACGCTGAGGACTAAAGCAGTAGCCTCATCTTCAGATTCCATTATAAGAACACCAATTTCATACTTATCACTGCTTGCAGAAAGACTGAAAGACTTACCTTCATCTCCCATATCAGCAGAGAATTCATTTTCTACATTCCAGCCGCTTAATTTATCTTTATACCAGTTAAATAAGTCTTCCCCTGATCCATTGTATGTTCCACTAACTGAAAAGCTTGTCTTTCCATCATTTGTACCCTTAAATGAAGTTGTTATCTGCAAATCAGAGTTAACCGGCACTTCGCCAGGAAACCCATCCGGGAGTTCCGCTTCTTTCCCAATAGTAACTTCGCCTTCATCAGTTTTAATTGTCACTTCATCTTCACCATAGTCAACCTCCACATCTTCGCCTTCACTCTCGGCTGCCTTCTCCACTGCTTTTTCTACAACTTTTTCAGCAACCTTCTGGCTGACAGACCTGCACCCGCTAACAGAAAATAATAGCATAAGCAAAATAAAAATCAGCGCAATTACTTTTTTCATCTGAAATCCCCTTTCCACTGTCATTTATTTTTTATTTATATTATATGACTTTCTCACTGTACGCACCTGCCAGTTAAGAAACAGCGACTTTGTCAAAAATAAGACAAGTATTATAGAAAATAATAGCATAGTACAGAATATATTAAAAAACTATTTTCTGGTATCCAGCCTGTAAAAGCTTGTAAATACTTCACTTGGGATCTCGACTTTCCCAATTTTTTTCATTCTTTTCTTTCCTTTTTTTTGTTTTTCTAAAAGTTTCCTCTTTCTTGTAACATCACCTCCATAAAGTTTGGCGATAACATCCTTTCTAAACGCAGCCACACTTTCTCTTGCAATTACTTTCTTCCCGATAGAAGCCTGTATGGCAACTTCAAAAAGGTGCCTTGGTATTTGCTTTCTTAATTCCTTTACAAGTTCTCTTCCAAGATAATAAGCTCTGTCCCTATGAGTAATAACTGACATCTCTTCTACTTTTTCTCCTGCCACCAATATATCCAGTTTTACTAAATCTGAAGGTTTGTATTCCAAAAATTCATAGTCCAGAGAAGCAAACCCTGAAGTAACAGATTTTAAAAGATTAAAAAAATCTACAATTATTTCAGAAAGAGGCATCTTGTATTTTATTTCCACTCTATCAATTGAAATATACTGCATGTCTACAAAATTACCTCTTTTCTGATCTGCAAGTTTCATAACTTCGCCAATATAATTTTTAGGAGTAACAATAGTAGCTGCCACATAAGGTTCCTCAATTTTTAAAATTCTTTCCTGTGAAGGAAAATCGTTGGGTCTTTTAACTTCTATCACGCTTTCATCACTCTTTGTAATTTTATATGCAACGTTGGGTGCAGTTGTCACCAATTTCAGGCCATATTCCCTTTCAAGCCTTTCCTTTACTATCTCCATATGCAGTAAGCCTAAAAAACCGCATCTAAACCCGAACCCGAGAGCAGATGACACTTCTGGCATAAAATTAAGTGACGAATCATTCAGCAAAAGCTTGCCCAGCGCATCTCTTAAATTCTCATAATCTCCCCCTTCAATCGGAAACAGTCCGCAGTAAACCATGGACTTGGGCTTCCTGTAGCCCGGGAGGCTTTTTAGAGCTGGGCTTTCAGAAGAAGTTACCGTATCTCCGACTGTAATATGGCTTGTTTCCTTAATACCAGTAATTATGTATCCTACTTCTCCAACGGCTAACTTTTCCTTTTTTATTTTCTTCGGGACAAGTATCCCAACTTCTTCAACATCTGTAACTATGTTTTCAGCAATAAATTTAATTTTCATACCTTTATTTATGTAACCATTCACTACTCTTATTAATGCTACAACACCTCTGTATGGGTCATATTGCGAGTCAAAAATCAAAGCCTGCAGAGGACCTTCCATATCACCTTTGGGAGAAGGAATATCTGTAACTATCCTGTCAAGTATTTCACTTACGCCCTGTCCTGTTTTTGCGCTAATTTGCAGGATACTGTCTTTTTCAATTGCAAGCACCTTGCTCATCTCTTCGCTTACTTCATCAGGTCTTGCGCTCTTTAAATCTATTTTATTTATAACTGGAATAATTTTTAATTTGTTGTCAAGTGCCAGGTAGACATTTGCAAGTGTCTGCGCCTGTATTCCCTGAGTGGCATCAACAACTAAAACTGCGCCTTCGCATGCAGCAAGGCTTCTTGAGACCTCATAGCTAAAATCAACATGGCCGGGTGTGTCTATCAAATTGAAAATATATTTATTTCCATCAACTCTGCAGTTATGTATCACCCTTACGGCATGTGATTTAATAGTTATTCCACGTTCTCTCTCAAGGTCCATATCATCAAGATACTGATCAAGCATTTCCCTCGGGCTCACAGTTTGAGTCAATTCCAGTATCCTGTCTGCAAGCGTGGATTTCCCATGATCTATGTGAGCAATTATAGAAAAATTTCTAATTAATTTATTTTCAGTCATAGGCCTTGATTAATTTAATAATAATTTCATTACTGCAAGTAACTATTTTTTACCTCACGTGAATTTTTTCCTTAAATTCTTAAGCAGGTCAGCCACAAATTTTACCTCTTCCATTCTAAACCAAACAGTGCATAAAATATAGATGCCTGCTCCAAGTATAATTATAGCAAGCAGTGAAAAAATAAGTGCTGGTAAGCTTTGATAAGCAAAGCATGAAATACAGCTCCACAAAAAATATACGGCAGTACTCATTACGGCAGATGCCAGGAAAATTTTACTGTAAGATACAATTATTCTTTTTCCTCCCAGGCTGCCCACTTTTTTTCTTAAGATAGCAATAAGAATAAACACATTACATGTTGCAACAAGAGACGTTGACAGAGCAAGCCCTCCTACATCCATAAATTTTATTAAAATCCAATCTAAGACAAAATTTACTAAAATAGAAACAAGTGCCACTTTTAGTGGTGTTTTTACATCTTTAAAAGCATAAAAAACCCTGTTTAAAATCATAAGTAAGCCAAAAGACAAAAGGCCGAGCGAATGGAACACTAAAATATATGCTACTCTTTCTGTGTCAGAAGGGCTAAACATATAATGTTCAAATAAAACTTTAATTATGGGATAACTTAAAATCACAAGCCCCGCAGTTGCTGGCACCATAACATATCCAATTTCCCTTACCCCCAATGAAAAACTTTTTTTCATGCCCCCTACATCATTTCCAGCTGCCTGTCTCGAAATTAAAGGATAAAGCACAGTTACGATTGCTACCGAGAATACCCCAAGAGGTAGGTTG
>JAUVXY010000066.1 GCA_030603375.1 Actinomycetes bacterium
ATTTTTGCAACTTCTACACAGGTTTCAGAAACATCACCATATGCTAAGGCAAAATGTTTCCCGCAGCCAAACCTACAAATTTTCTCAAAATACTCCTCCACTGAAATATTATCAAATTTAATTACTGCAAAAGGTGAGTGGATATCCAGTAATTTGTGATCTACCGCAGTTCCCCTTATTATCTTAAATTTATATTTATCATTCATAGAACCAAGAGTTAACATTGTAACCTTGCCAGGTTTTAAAACAAAATTAAAGGCAAAACCTTTCCTAACTTCTCCATTTGGCAAAGTATATGTATCATACATTAAATTCCTGACATAAATTTCATCTGGATTCTTTGCCAGAGAAGCAGCTCCAATTCCACTATGGCCTCCCATCACAGTATTGTTTTTCTTATCAAATGCCCAATTTTCCCATTGCTGAACTTGATTTCCTGTAATTTTTCCCAGTATCAACTGGGCAATAACATTTGACATATCTCCTTCATCTGCACACGCAAAAAGGCTGCCCATTAATTTTGATATGGTATAGTACCCTAAAACTCTAAAATCCATAAATTCATTACAGTTATTAGGATCAACAGTTACTGTTAGGCCTGATAAATTTCTATCCTTTATCAACTTTTTTACACCTAAATACATCCTGGCCTCATCGTATAGATCAACATATTCTGGCTCGATAACTTTGTATTTACTTTTTATGTCCTCTACTTCTTTTTTTATCTCATCTTCATCAATATCCTTGATTTTTTTAACCACATCAGAAAAAGTTAACCAATTAAGTTCCACCCCAAATATCTTTTCAAGCTTAGCACTATTGTCCCAATTATCATGCATGCCTTTAAACACACCCGGCAGATAGGCAAGCTTCGCCTTTTTCAAAGAGTTTGCCGCCCAGGCAGCTTTAGCAATAATATCAATTTTATCGGAAATTTTCTTTTCTCCAGGATATCCAACAAGAAAATTGTACTTGAACTCATCGACCAGGTTAGGAATTGATGCAGTCAATTGAACAGTCCCATTTATGCCCCACGATCTTGAAAAATTAGTAACGGTCAAGTCTTCGGGGATCCCTTCATACCCCTGGACCATCAATACTAATATTGGAACATCTTTCTTGATATTTCTTAAAAACCCCAAAATAACTTCATCGAGTGTATATACAAACTCGCTTATGATAATTAAGTCAACATCCAGATTATAAAAATATTTACCTACCTCTATGCCATCTTTTTCAGTCCTTGCAATTTTTTTAAAAAAAACTTCATTTTGACTGGATAAATTTTTAATTAACTTGTTCACATCACCTCTGACAACTTTATCTATTTCAGTAAGGTCAAATGCAGTAGAATAAAGTTCATCAACAGTTGCAAAAAGACCTATTCTTGGTTTGCTTGCTAACATTTTATCCCCCTATTAATAAGTTTATTTTTAATAAATTTATGATAACTTTCAATAAATTCAGATCACATGCTCACAGTTTATCATTACTCTGAAGAACTACTAACTCTGTTGTCATCCGGTTCTATTTTCCTATCCCGTACTTGCTTTTATATTCAGAAATAACCTTGTCTGCTATTTCTTCAACCAACTCATCATCCTTTTTTTTGGCTGTTATGCTGCAAGTACCATTTACACATCTCATCTGTATATTATTATTCTTTGGATTTTCCTCATACACAATTTTACAGACTTCTTCTAAACATTTTGCAACATTTTCTGATTGAAAAACTTTTCTGCCAACTATTGAACCTGCAGCACCTGCCTGGATTGCTCCCCTGATCATTTCAAACGTATCTTCCATGGTTCCGGTTTTAGGGCCACCTGCAATCATAATAGGGGCAGCGCAATTTTCAACTACTTCTCTAAAAGATTCAGGGTCACCCGTATATTGGGATTTTACAATGTCAGCACCAATCTCAGCCGCAATCCTGTCATTTACTTTAAGATAATCCTTGCTAAAAAATATATCTTTATCCCTGAACTTGGCCATAACAGGTTCAATTATTACTGGCAGACCAACCTTCTCACATTCTTTAACAACAAGCCCATTCTTTTTTATCTCCTCAACTTCCATAGATGGATCATCATACCCCATAGTTAAGTAGGTCATTACACCGTCAGCCCCATATTTAATGGCTTCTTCTATTGAAGTGCAAATCCCAGTTCTAACTTCGTCATAAGAAATTATACCTTTATATGTTTTTGTCATATTGATCCAGTCAATACATATAATGAGCGATGGTACACATTTTCCTACCAAATATTCTGCACTGTATTTAAGATAGCCATAACTTAATATAACACCTGTAGCCCTGGAGTTTTTAAAAATTTTCATATACTTGTTAATTTCATTAATGTTTTCAAGCCCGGGTATTGGACCTTGAAGCAATCCATGCGCATATGGAACTATAACCCCCCTGCCATATTCTGGATCAATCAGTCTGCCCATTCTTATTTTTTTCCCATACATCTTTGCTTACCTCCTGAGTATAATCTCTAAAATATTTATAATTTATAAACTTTTACTGCTTTTGTACTAACACCTTAAGTATATACCCTGTATCTACCAAAAACTATTTATCCGATTTTAGTTGAAACAAGTTTATTCAAATCCTTGCAAGAACTATACATTTTTTTATAAACATCTTTATAATATTCAGCATATTTTTTATGATTCTTTTCGTCAGGATAATATTTCTTAACAGGTCTTTTTACCCTATCGTATGCATCCTTAAAATCTTTATAAATCCCAATGCCTATTCCCGCTGCCATTGCGGCACCCAATGGTGTAGCCTCCTCAATTTCTGGCACCTCAATTATCTTTCCATATACATCAGCTTTATTTTGCATCCAAAACTTATTCTTTGTTGCACCACCGGTTACTATCACTTTTTTATTATTTTCATTATTAGCAACACCAGTAGTTGTGTAATCATTTATAGCCTCATATAGCTCCAGACCTTTATAATTCAAACCTTCTATTACTGCTCTTATAAAATCTTCTTTCTTTGCAGCACTGGATATGCCAATAAAAACACCTCTGGAAAAGTTATCCTGGATTGGGCATGCACTTCCAAAAATATCTGGAAGCATAAAAATCCCATTGGACCCCAATTTTGATTTTGAGGCTTTTTCCATTAAAATTTCCCAGATGTTTCTTCCTGTGTTTTTAGATTCTATTTCTTCTTCCCTGCATAGATTATCTTTAAACCATTCCAGTACGCCAGAAGATACAGCTACTCCATAAACTCCATATTTGTCCTTTATAACATGAGCCTGACAAATTATACTAGAATCTAAGCCTTTCTTTCTAAGGATAGGTTTATCCAAGCACTTGTGATAATGCTCATATGTTCCCACTACGCCAACTATGCTATCACTCTGATCACCGGCAGCAGCATAGACACCAAGAAGACCATCCAGCCCACCCAGCACAACAGGTGTACCCTCTTCTAGACCTGTATCTTTAGATGCTTTGTTTGTAACTTCACCTAAAAGAGTGCCGCTTGGTTTTGGCTGTGGGTAAATATTCATATCTATGCCAAAGAAGTTAAATAATTTTTCAGACCACCTTAGATTCTTTTGATCAAAAACCAATGTAGTTGAAGCAAGTGAGTAGTCAGTAGCAATGGCACCGCATAATTTGAAATTTATGTAATCCTCTATCAGCAACCACTTATATATTCTTTTGTATATATTCGGTAAATTTTCCTTAATCCATAAATTTCTTAAGATTGTATTATGCATCCATGGCCTTTGACCATTTATAGAATAAATTTCCTCAAAACTTATATTTTTCTCAAGCCACTTAAGTTGTTCAATCGTTCTAGTATCATGCCAGCTTATAAATGGATAAATCCAATTGCCCTTCTCGTCTATAGGAACACCATCACAGGCAAACCCGGTTACTGAGATACCTTTTATAAGATCAGGATTTGAAACTTTGCTTATTGCTTCTTTTGTTGAATCACAGACACAACCCCAGATATTATCAGGCATCCAGAACGCAAAGTTTTTATGTTTTTCTTCCTTAAAAAATACTTTTGTTTTTCTTCTGCCACTTGATACTATATTGCCATCATAATCATATATTATTGCCTTAATACTGGTAGACCCAATATCAATAGCCAATAAGTACATACTATCTCCCTCTGGTCTTTCACATTTTATTATCTATACCATTAACTTTGCATATATGCTTAAAAAACTAATTTTATGATATAATAAATTTAAATAATATAAATCATTAATTCTTAATTTTAATATTTAACTTAAAAAAGTGCACACTAATAATCAAATAGAAAAAGACATATTAAAACATTTAAAAATCAATCCAGTCATACCCTGCATAAGCTCATTAGACGAAATATTTATTCCAGAATACGATAAGATTAAAGTTATATTATTATATGACCTAAACATATTTGACTTATTAACTATTGTTAAAAAAAATACAAATTACAAAAAATATATAATTTTAAACACTGATACGATAAAAGGCATAGCATCCGATGAATACGGCCTTACGTTTCTAAAAAAATATTTAAAAATTAATATAATAGCCACTTCATCCCCAAAAATTATAAACTGTGCAAAAAAAATAGACCTTACAGTTGTTCAAACCATCTTTGTGTTTGATACAAAATCACTGCAAAAAGGCATTAATCTCATAAAAACAGGGAAACCTAATTTCACGGACATAAGGCCAGGAATTTTATACTTAAAAACTTTTAGCTTCTTAAAGAAAAATTTAAACAATATCCCAATTATTTGTTCCGGCCTTATCAAAAAAAAATCTGAGGTCCAGAGTATTTTAGAAAATGGTGCAACAGCAGTAACAACGAGCAACAAAGACCTCTGGAATCTATATTTATAAATAGAACCTAAAAATGTACATAGACACACAATCATATTGTTCCCAACTTAATATTAATTATCTTTCTAAATGCATATCAATATATTCTAAAAGATCGTAAATCTTTATTCGGCAATCCGAGCCAGCACGTTTTAAATTATTTAAGCACAGAGGACACGCTGTAATTAAAACATTGCACCCACTTTCCTTGCATTCCCTGATTATATCCATGGAAATATTATTAGAAAAATCTCTGTCGTAAAGACTTATGTACCCTCCGCAGCAATTTGACTCTTCTTTGTTTTTAAAAAATTCAAAATCTTTAGCGCCAAACAATTTAGTTAAAATATTTCTTGGCTCTTCAAAAATCCCCAAGAATCTACCCAGTTTACAAGGATCTAAATACTTTATCCTGTCATTTGTTTTGCTGACCTTTATATTATTAATATAGTCATTTATAAACTCGGTGTAATGAACTACATTGTTTTTAAACTTGTATCCAAATTTTTCGTATTCAACTTTAAAGCCATAACAACACTCAGGACTTAAGACAACCATTTTTTTGAACTTATACTTATTTATTTTACAAAAATTTTCTTCCATTAAATTTTTTGATAAATCTGCCATACCCAAATCCAATGCCAGGATGCCATCAGATATCTCATCTTCATCATAAACATAGCTTATATCAAGCATATCTAATATCTTTACGAAACTATCAAAAACTTGAGGTTCCAAATGTTTCACATAGTCGCCTGAATATATGTAAATATCGTATTCGTTATCATCATGATGATAACTTTTATTAATCTTTTTCTTTTTTGTGTCCAGGCCAAAGGCATTTTTATATTTTTTTAAATTTTCTTCTATTTTATAAACTTCGTCTGGAGCAAATCCATTCTTAAAGATTAATTCCTTTGAATATCTGTTATTTGGCAAAACATCCTTACCATCGTATATGCAATAATATTCACATCTTTTGCAGTCATTACACAAATAAACAGATCTGCCCAATTCTGCATCTAATTTCAGCTTCTTGTTGTTATGAAGGTAAATTAAATAATTCTTTTGAGTTTGTAAGATTTTCTGGTCCTTTTCACTAAGATATGGAGAACAGGAAAATTTACAAAAATTATGACAGTAGATACACTGTCTTTGAGACTTAATATCCAATTTCATTCGTGTACCCCTTTATCTATTAACTTGCCCGGATTTAAAATATAATTTGGGTCTAAATTTTTCTTAATGCCTTTTAGCAGATTATACCCTTCCCCAAGTTCTTTTTTTAACATTCCAATCTTAATCATTCCAATACCATGGTGATGACTTATAGTTCCGCCATTGTCAATAGTAATCTTCATGACATCATTCCAAATATTATAAAAAACTTTTATTGCTTGTTCTTCATCTTTTTCTTCAGAGTAGAATATATTATATAAAGAGATGCCATTTATATATGCATGAGAAAGATGAGATGCCAGGGTAATTTTTCTTTCATTAAAATAAGTTTCTATTTTATTATGCAGATTCTTTATTTTAGACCATGAAGCAGCTACCTCAATTGCATCAGATATTCCGCCAAATTCTTCTTCCTTTTCCATTATATGCTTTGTATCAAACCTATTTTCGTACCACTTTTCGCCTAACTCGCTGCCAATATCTTTGCCTCTCTTTTTTAAACAAATTTTATTGGATATTTTACATTCAGCATCAACAAGCTCTTTTATCCCCTCAAAGCCTAATATTAACAGACATCCCTTATAGTCAAAGCCAATACCCGAAAACTTAAGTTCAGATTCTTTCTTATTGTACAACCTTACAACTGGAGGCACAGCGCCACTTTGCATAACTTCTTTTATTGCATCCATCCCAGAATAAATGTCATTAAATAAATAACACTGAAATCTAATGCATTCAGGTATATGATAAATTTTTAAAATGCCTTTTGTTATTATCCCATAAATTCCTTCAGAGCCTATGAAAAAGTTATTTATACCAGGACCTGTTGAGCTTCTTGGTATATCAGATGTTTTCAATATTTTTCCGTCAGGCAGAACAACTTCCAGCCCTACAACATAATTTTCTATCCCGCCATATTTTGTTGAAAATTGCCCTATGGATTTTGTTGCAATCAACCCTCCTAACGATGCTGACCTGAATGATTGAGGGAAATGTCTCAAAGTAAAATTATTTTTATTTAAGTAGTCTTCCAAAACTTGGGCAATTATTCCTGACTCTGCTTCAACAGTTAATGATTCCTTGTCTAAGTTTAATATCTTATCCAGCTTAGACATATCTATCGTTATTCCATTATTAGCTGGTATAATTCCGCCTACTGTTCCCGATCCTCCGCCATAAGTATTAATACTTACTTTGTATTTAGCTCCAACCTTTAAAATTTTCTGTATATCTCCAACTGTATCAGGCTTTACAACTATATCACTTAGATATGGCGGTTTGTCATATAAGTCTATCCATTTGTATGCTACCGGTGTTACGTCTCTTGAAAAACAGAGTCTTTCCGATAATTTATTGCTAACTTTCCTATCACCTAAAGATTCCTTTAATTCCAGATATACATTATCAATATTAGTCATATTCAAACTCCAAAAAACTATTATTACTTTACAAAAAAACAAAAAGAGTCCAACAAAATATATTAATATAAGTATATTTTGTTGGACTCTCTATCTCTACCAACTATCTTATTTTTTATAAAATAACATATATTAATGGTGCTGTCAATATTATCTCCTGCACTACAGCGATTAATCATCTTCCGCCAATTTTACCTCAAATATCAGATAAAATGAGGCTACTGCCGCTTCAGCCCATTGAACCATTTTCCAAATGAAGGTCTTAAGAGTAAAAATTCTATTGAATTTCGTGTTTTGGAGTGCCTAAAATATCTTTATCTATGATAATATTAAGCCAGTTGTGTG
>JAUVXY010000059.1 GCA_030603375.1 Actinomycetes bacterium
ATTTAAAGAGATTGGCGAAGCGTATGAAGTTTTAAAGGACCCTGAAAAAAGATCCAGATATGACCAGCTTGGTTCAAATTGGAAGCAATATGCCGGAGCTGGAGCAGGGTGGCCCGGTGGCGCAGGCAGGACGCGCACCTACGATTTTAGTGGCGGCGGGTTTAATTTTGGAGATTTAGGGAGTGGGTTTTCTGATTTTTTTGAAATGTTTTTTGGAAGAGGAACCAATGAAAAGTTTTCATCATTTACTTCCCAGTTTGGAAGAACAGGCAGGGGTACAAAGCAGGGGAAAAGCACGTGGGGAGCTGGTTCCTCTTACCAAAAGGGCCGCGATCTACAGGCAAGCCTTAATATAACTTTAAAAGAAGCTTATACAGGTACCAGGCGCTCACTTAAATTTCAAAAGGATAATAAGTTTAGAACCGTGACTGTAAAAGTGCCGAAAGGGATTAAAGATGGCGGAAGAATTAGGATTGCTGGAGAAGGGCAAAGTATTATTAGCGGACAAAACGGAGATTTGTATCTGGCGGTAAACGTATCTCCCCATAATTTTTTTACAAGAAAAGGCGATGATCTGCACTGCGAAGTCCCGGTAACAATAAAAGAGGCTTTGTACGGAGGAAAAATTGAAATACCAACATTTAACGGAAAAGTTGTTGTAAAACTCCCGCCAAAGACACAGACCGGAAAAACATTAAGACTCAAAGGCAGGGGAATGCCAGAATTAAAAGGTGGAGGATATGGCAATCTTTATGCAAAAATAAAAATAACGCTTCCTGAAAATTTAACAGATGAGCAAAAGAAACATCTTGATGAGTTTATAAAAACTTATAATGAAAATCCGAGGTCTAAAATTAGTATTTAGAAGGTAGCTTTGGAGGTGGAAAAATTTTATGCAAATAGATAAATTTACAATAAAAGCACAAGAAGCACTTTCAAGAGCTCAAAATATTGCATCTGAGTATGGGCATCAGAGCATAGATGATATTCATCTGGCAGCTGCACTGCTTGAGCAGAAAGAGGGTATAATTCAGCCAATACTCCAAAAATTGGAAGTAAATACTGCTGATTTTAGCAGAAAAATAAAGGATGCTATAAAAGAGTATCCGAAAGTATCAGGCCAATCCGCTCAGACTTATATCAGCCAACAGTTAAATAATATTTTAGATAATGCCTCCAAAGAAGCCGAGCAGCTAAAAGATGAGTATGTCAGCACTGAGCATATTTTAATTGCAATGTCAGAGAGCAGTGGCAATGTAGGACAAATCTTAAAACAGATGGGAGCAACAAGAGATAGAATATACAAGATTCTTGTTGAAATAAGAGGAAATCAGAGAATTACTGATCAAAATCCTGAGGATAAATATCAGGCATTGCAAAGATTTGGAAAGGATATTACAGAACTGGCAAGAAAGGGAAAACTTGATCCAGTAATTGGCAGAGATGATGAGATAAGAAGAGTAATGCAGGTGCTGTCAAGAAGAACCAAGAATAACCCTGCCCTTATTGGAGACCCTGGTGTTGGTAAAACTGCAATAGTAGAAGGGCTTGCCCAGAGAATAGTATCCGGGGATGTGCCTGAAGGGCTAAAAAATAAAAAAGTTATAGCTTTAGATATTGGTTCAATTATAGCAGGGTCTAAATATAGGGGAGAGTTTGAAGACAGGTTAAAAGCTGTCCTAAAGGAAGTATCAAAATCTGAAGGGAAAATAATCTTGTTTTTAGATGAGCTGCATACTGTTGTCGGAGCTGGAGCAGCAGAAGGAGCAGTCGATGCTTCTAATATGTTAAAGCCCATGCTGGCCCGCGGGGAGCTTCATGCAATAGGCGCAACTACGCTGGATGAGTACAGGAAATATATTGAAAAAGATGCTGCCCTTGAGAGGAGATTTCAGCCTGTTCAAATAAACGAGCCCTCTGTTGAAGACACTGTCTCAATACTCAGGGGCCTTAAAGAAAAATATGAAGTGCACCACGGGGTAAGAATTAAAGATAGCGCCCTGGTCTCTGCAGCTGTGCTGTCTGACAGATATATCTCTGACAGGTATCTCCCTGACAAAGCAATAGATTTAGTTGATGAAGCAGCTTCTAAACTAAGGATTGAAATAGATAGCATGCCTACAGAAATAGATGAAGTGGAGAGAAAAATAAAACAGCTTGAGATTGAAGAACAAGCGCTAAAAAAAGAGAAAGACAAAAATTCTATAGCCAGGATGGAAAAAATAAGGCGCGAGCTTTCCAATCTTAAGGAAAAAAGCAACAGCATGAAAGCTCACTGGCAGGAAGAAAAAAGGATAATTAAAAGCATAAGGAGCCTCAAAGAGGAAATAGAAAAGACAAAAATAGAGGCCGATCACGCAGAAAGAGACACAGACTTGCAAAAAGCAGCAGAGCTTCGGTATGGGAAACTTTTGGAGCTGGATAAAAAACTGGCAGAAGAAAATAAAAAACTTGAAGAACTTCAAAAAAATCAAAAGATGCTGAAAGAAGAAGTAGATGAAGAAGATATTGCTGAAACTATATCTAAGTGGACAGGTATCCCTATAGCAAGGCTTATGGAGGCAGAAATAGAAAAATTAATTCAAATGGAAGAAAGGCTAAAGAAAAGAGTTGTAGGACAGGGAGAGGCAATATCATCTATATCTAACGCTATAAGGAGAGCAAGGGCAGGGCTCCAGGACCCTAACCGGCCAATCGGATCATTTATATTCTTAGGTCCAACCGGTGTTGGAAAAACTGAGCTTTCAAAAGCCCTGGCCGAGTTTCTGTTTGATGATAAGAGGGCAATGATAAGAATTGATATGTCAGAATATATGGAAAAGCATACAGTGTCAAGGCTTATTGGCGCTCCTCCAGGATATGTTGGCTATGAAGAAGGCGGTTATCTGACAGAGGCTGTAAGGAGAAAGCCGTATAGTGTAATACTTCTTGATGAAATTGAAAAAGCTCATAGTGATGTATTTAACATATTGCTCCAGATTATGGATGATGGAAGACTTACAGATGGGCACGGAAGAACTGTTGATTTTAAAAATACAGTTATAATAATGACTTCAAATATTGGCAGCCAGTGGATAACTGAACCTGACAGTAAAAACGAAGAAGAGATGAAAAAAAGAATTACAGAGGCCATGAGAGCACATTTTAAGCCAGAGTTTTTAAATAGAGTAGATGACATAATTATTTTCCACAGGCTTGGGGTAAATGAAATAAAGAAAATAGCTGAAATACAACTTGAAAATCTAAAAGAAATTTTAAAAAGCAAAAAACTATCTCTTGAAATAACAGAGGAAGCTAAAAGTCTTTTAGCAAAGGAGGGGTTTGATCCTGTATATGGGGCAAGGCCTCTAAAGAGAGTTATACAAAACGAGGTTCAAAATGTTATTGCAGTTAAGCTCTTAAATGGAGAAGTTAAAGAAGGAGACAATATAATAATTGATGTAACTGGCCCGGAGGGGAGAAAATTAGTATTTAAAGTTGGCAGGGACAAGACTATGGAAGAAGTTTAATTTATAAACCAGGTTCTAAAGTTTTTATAGCTTGTGTCCCTGAGAAAATCTCACGCAGAAGGTTTAGTTGTGATGTAAAAAGCAGATAAATTATCTGCCTCTTCTTTTAATTCTAAAAACTCATCTTCCAAGGCTTTGTGTATATCCTCTGTAATTTGTTTGTATGCTTTTTTATCTGTTAAGCTTTTAAATTCTTCACCTATGTTTTTTGCCAGAGGATCAATTGGCTTGCCAATAAAAATATAGACCTTTCTAAATGTATTAAGTATAAGTGCAACAATTCCTTCTGCTACGTTGTTTCTGCCAATCCATCTTTTTTCATCAGATCCTTTGAGGATATCATGTATATAAATTGGAATTATAGGAAGTTTGGTTTTATAACTCAGGTATGCTGCTCCCTTGTGAAACTTTTCAAATTTACCTTTTTTATTCAATCTACCTTCAGGAAATACTGCAAAAAAGACATTTTTATTAGCAGATATTGAGAAAAGTTCTTTAAAGCTTTTAATATTTTTCATAAACTGTTTTTTGAAGATCGGTACACTGTTGGTAAATCTTCTCATAAAAAAGCTAGTAAATCTGTTTCTAAAATTTTCGCTGTCTGCCATGAAATAAATTTTCTTCTTAAGTGCAGCCAGTATTATTATGGGATCTGCTCCTGTAACATGATTTATGGCAAAAATTGCTGACTTATCATAAGGAATTCTTTTTATATTAATAACTCTAATCCTTATAAGCAGTTTATAGTAATTCACGAATAAAATTCTTGGAATATTGCAGAATATATTTGCTATTTTACTTATTGAGATCTTAACTATTTTATAAGATTTTTCAAACATAGTAAATTTTTTCACTCCTTTTTCACTCTTTGGAAGATATTTTCAATCTTATTGTAGTGAGTTCCTCTCCAGTAATACTTGTCACAATTTTTGCAAAATAAAAAAGTCTGGCTTGTTTCATACACAAATTGGGGGACTTTACCTCGGACATCTTCTTTTTTTACCTTTAAAAGAAGGCTATTGCATTTAAGACATCTGGTAAGGTTAGGTTTTAATGTAACAGCGAGATCCGACCCTACCTGCCTTAGCTGGTTAATAGGTTTGTCATCTTTTATATATAAAAATTTTAGTGTGCCGTTTTTAAATTCCCTCCTTGCGAGCATAAGTGAATCTCTTGTTAATTCGGTGCGATTTTCATTTCTGGCTATTTTCATAAACCTATTGTCATCTATATCATTTATATATATTACGTCATAGACTGCCATCCGCAGGTACCCGGCTAATTTCCCAAGCATTATATCTGCTATAAATTTCATGTTTTAATTAAATCCAGTGAATTTATCTCTGCTCCAAGTAAAAGAATAAAACTTGATATGTATATCCAGAAAAGAAAACCAATTATTGAACCTACTGAGCCGTATGTTAACTCAAAATTAGCAAATTTATTTGTAAAGATGATAAAAAAATGTTTTGATATCTCCCACGAAAACGCTGCAAATAATGCCCCCTTATAAATATGATACTTAAAGTGGGTTTTTCTATTGGTTCCAAAAAAGTAGATAAGACTGAAGATCGTAAAGTTGAACGCAAGTCCTGAAAGTATAGATAATACTTTAAATAGATATGTTGACATAATTCTATCTAAACTTAAAAAAGCTATAGCCCTATTTGTCAGGTAAAAGACTGCTGTGGAAAACACAAATGATAATAAAACCAATATAAATATCATGGTTATTATTAAAACTCCAACAATTTTTTGCTTCCAAAATTTTCTCTGAGATTTGGTTCTGTAAATTTTATTTACAGAATACTGAATGGAATCAAAAACATAGGTAGTCGCTAATGCCAGAAAAAATAATCCGGCAATTCCTATGCTGGCCCTGTTCTCTACTGCTTTTTGAATGTTTGATTCTGTAAAGTTATATATAATCGGAATTCTTTCTTTAACAAAATCAAGTATTGCTATCTGGGCTCCCAGAATATTAATTAATGTGCCGGATAAAGAAATTAATATAAGCATCATAGGAAAAATAGAAAAGAGAAAGTAATAAGAAATTGAAGATGATAGGAAAAGACAGCCATCTGATATGACTTTTTTAACCAATCTTCTTATGTATCTTACTATATTTTTAAAAAAAAATTTTAATTTTTCAGATCCCATAATCTGCAAATGAAAATTTAATTATAGAAAAATAAAGAAGTAACTAACTGATTGTCACCTTTTCGATTTCCTTTAATTTGCTCAATTGCTGCAATAGCTTAATGGAAAATTCAGGGTCTCTGCTTTGGACATTTACGGTAAGAATCATTTTATTTTTTTCATCATCAAGATTATATTTTCTATATCTGACATTTGTAGAAACTTTTTCAAGAAAATTCTTTATTTCCTTATAACTGGTAAAATTTTTAGGAGTGGTGATATTTAGTGTGTAATTAGGCACCCTGACAAATTTTTTCTCAATGTATTTTACTGTACTTAGGGCCAAAAACCCTAATATTGTTGTAATTGCTGCCAGGTAATACATTTTTGTTCCAAGCGCCAGGCCAATTGATGCTGCAACCCATATGCTGGCAGCAGTGGTTATCCCCTTAACCAAACTGCCCTGTCTGAAAATAGCGCCAGCGCCAATAAATCCTATCCCTGTTACTACGCCAGCAGCTATTCGCGATGGGTCAAAACCAGCCTGGGGAAAAAATCCGAGATAGGACACAATTGTAAAAGATGTTGCGCCAAGGCATACAAGAGTGTGAGTTCTAAGTCCCGCCGGCCTGTCATGACGCTCTCTTTGGAGTCCTATTATGCCGCCAAAAATGCATGCAAGCAAACAGGGGATTAGGATGTCATAAATAAATTTGGATGTGTCAAATTCAAAATATTCCATTTCTTTAAAAAACTTATTTTAACAATAAGCTATATTTTACCATGTTTCTATATATTCATACCAATTTGCCGGGTTTATTTTTTAATAATTGATAGTGTATAATATGAATATAGCTGAAAGCTGGAGATGATTAGCTGGAGTAGCAATGCTTAAAAATTATATCTGCCTCCTGCTGTTAAAGCAGTATCATTAAAATACGATTAGGGACAAAGACAAATGTTTAGGTCTTCAGTGAGATTATTTAAGATATATGGAATAGAAATAAGGCTTGACTACAGCTGGTTTATTATATTCGCACTGATTGCTTACTATTTCGGGTTTGACTATTTTCCAAGAGTACTGCCTGCTCTAAAACCGGGGTATATGATAATAATAACAATTGTAACTACACTATTATTTTTCTTTTCTGTCCTGTTTCACGAAATGAGTCATTCCATAGTTGCTATAAAGAATGGAGTTCCTGTAAAAAGAATATCATTATTTATTTTTGGTGGAATGGCACAAATTGAAAAGGAGCCAGATACTCCGCAGAGTGAATTTATTATAGCAATTGCGGGTCCGGCGGCAAGCTTTTTTTTGGCTGCAGTATTTGGCATTATATGGGCTTTTGCCAAAAATATTGGAGTCATAGGAGAGCCTGTTAAATATCTTGCTTTAATTAATATTATGCTTGGTGCATTTAATCTTCTGCCGGGGTATCCTCTTGACGGAGGAAGGGTTCTAAGGTCAATAGTATGGAAAACTTCTGGAAGCCTTAAGCAGGCAACTTTTGTAGCTTCAACTGCGGGAAGGGTCATAGGGTTTATGATTGTTGCTGTAGGAATTTTCTTTTTCTTTGTGGGCAATTTATTAAATGGCATATGGCTGGTCTTCATTGGATGGTTCTTGCAAACATCGTCACAGATGAGTTACAGACAGCTTATTTTTGAAACTTCAATAAAGGGGATAAAAATAAAAAATATAGTAAATAAAAATGTTACCAGTGTCCCAGGAGATATAACAATAGAAGACCTGGTAAATAATTATTTTATGAAATATAAATATGGGAGGTTTCCCGTAGTTGAGGATTTTGAAAGCGAAAGGCTCATAGGTGTTATTTCTTTACATGACATAAAAAATGTTCCCAGGGAAGGTTGGAAAAGCACAAAAGTTGGGGATATAGTAAAGTCAGTATCAGAAAATGAAAAGGTTAGTATGAATATGGAAGTATCTGATGCCATAAAGAGGATGAGTAAAGATGGCCTGAGCCATTTAGTTGTAGTATCAGGGAATAAATTAATAGGAATAATTACCAAAAGTGATGTTATGAGGTTTATCAAGCTCAGGTCAGAACTCTACCAGTAGAGCTATTTTGGCTGCAGCATTGTATTGGCAAGACAACTTATCTGGTTCAATATAAATCTTAAATAGTTTATAATAAATATATATAAAATTTATTGTTAATGGAGTTGGAACAAATGACTAAATTTAAAGAAAGTAGCAGGTCAGGTGAGAAAAGTTCTACAGAAGCAATGTTTGCAATTGTTTTTTCCTTGTTTGCAGGGTTTGCTCTTGGGTTGCTTTTTGCCCCTCAGTCAGGGAAAAAGACAATAAGAGATTTGACTGCTAAGTTGAGAGAACTGGGGGATAGGGGAAAGTTTGCCTTAGTGGAAGCAAAAGTAATGAGCGAAGAATTACTTGAAAAAAGTAAGGAAAGAGTTGAAAAAGTATCCTCAAAAATTAAAAGTAAAATAGAACCTGATGAATAAAATAGAATTTACCTGTGGGCTTATTGACATAGATATTTTGCTATAGTAGACTTTACATTTGCTGTTTATGGAAAATACTAAATTATTTGGATCATAAGCAGTATTGTACTTTAAGGGCCGTTAGCTCAGTTGGTAGAGCACCGGACTTTTAATCCGGGTGTCGAAGGTTCGAATCCTTCACGGCTCACCAGATTTATATAAGTAAATGGTGGGTACAGTGGAGATAATTTAGGCAAACATGCCAGTGGTGCATGTTTGCAGGATTCGAAAAGACGGACTGAAAGCGAAGCTGAAAGGAGTCTGCGGTTTTGTAGCGAGCGCAGCGAGACGAAAGACCGAATCCTTCACGGCTCACCACTACGAGAGGCCTGTTCGTCTAGTGGTTAGGACAGTAGGTTTTCAACCTACCAACAGGAGTTCAATTCTCCTACAGGCTACCAGAATGGGCGTTTAGCTCAGTTGGGAGAGCACCTGCCTTACAAGCAGGGGGTCGCAGGTTCAA
>JAUVXY010000106.1 GCA_030603375.1 Actinomycetes bacterium
TCTGCCCATTCCTACACCATTCCCTGGCTTAAACTTTGTTCCCCTTTGTCTCACAATAATACTGCCGGATTTTATATACTGGCCGCCCGAGCTTTTTATACCTAAAAATTTAGGGTTACTATCTCTTCCGTTCCTTGAGCTTCCAAGACCTTTTTTACTGGACATAAGAACACCCCCTTATTTTATACTTATTTTATCAAAATGCAGCAATGTAAGCAGCTGTCTATTGCCAACTTTTCTTCTATACCTCTTTTTTGGCTTATATTTAAAGGAAACTACCTTATCTCCTTTCAGATGCTTCTTAATCTCAGCTTCTACAACTACATTGTTTAATATTGGCTTTCCAATCTTTATCTTTTCACCATCACACACCAAATTAACATCTGAAATAGTTACTTTATCTCCTTCTTTGCCTTCAACTCTGCCTACAACCATTTCACTGCCTTCTTCAACTTTATACTGTTTTCCTCCACTTAAAATTATCGCGTAAATTTTTATCCTCCTTATATCTTTACAATACTGCTCTTTTATGCAAACAGGCCATCTAAAATTTATCACTGAATTACAAATTGGAATATTAGCACATTTTACAGCATACTGTCAATTAGCTTCTGTTTGATTTTTGCAGGCACCAGGTCATATTGCCAAAGATTTTTATGCTATGACCGCAAATATCATTCTCTTTTTGCCGGGACCTAAAAGCTAATTTAAGTTATCGCTGGCTTTCTGAACTTCTCCTACCGAACCCCCTGCCACTACTGTAAATGAATCCATTGGAATATCTTTGTCACCCTTAATAATAATATATTTTTTAGTTGTCATTCTTAGATGTTTTAAATTTCTCCCTCTGTGACCAATTATCATAGAAGCAATACTGTAATTAAGCTTTATCAAAAATGCTGCTTCTCTTCTTTCTTTTGTAAGTTCTCTGATATTTCTTTCAATTTCCAGCATAACAGATTCTTCTGATTTGACATAGCCGCTTCCGTCACAGCCTGGACAAACCTTGCACATTGTCCCTAAAATTCCATCTGAAACATTTTTTCTGGTCATTTCCACAAGTCCAAGCTTAGAAAAGGATAAAACCTCCGTCTTGGTTTTATCCTCTTCCAGGCATTGCTTGAATCTTTTTAAAATTTTTAATCTATCTCCTTCGCTTTCCATATCTATAAAGTCAATAACAATTATTCCGCCTATATCACGCAATCTCAATTGTTCAGCTATAACTTCTGCAGATTCAAGATTGGTTCTGAATATAGTAACAGCCGGGCTTTTGCCGGAAGTATACTTTCCTGTGTTTACGTCTATAGAAGTTAGAGCCTCTCCGTAATCTATTACTATAAAACCTCCTGATTTCAGCCATATTTTTCTCTCTAATGCACTTTCTACAGCTTCATTTATGCTAAACTCTTCAAACAAATCTTTTTTACCATGATGGACAATTATATTGTTAAATTTAACACCAATCCCGTTAAGATATGTAGCAATGTCCCTTTTAATTCCTTTTTTATTAACATATATAGTGCTGAAATCTTCTGTAAATATATCTCTCAATAATTTTACAACAATTGAGCACTCCTCATGAATAAGGCCCGGCGCACTTAGTACGGATTCTTTTTTCTTAACTGTTTTCCATATTTTCACAAGCTGTCTTAAATCTTTTTTTAGCATTACGCTATTTACTTCTCTGGCAGCAGTTCTTACAATTACTCCGCTTTCACACCTTATTTCTTCTGCCAACCTTCTCAGTTCTTCTCTTTCATCTTTTTTTAATTTTCTGGAAACTCCGATTCCATTATTAAATGGTGCCAGAACTAAATACCTCCCCGGAATTGAAATAAAAGTTGTAAGTCTTGCACCCTTACCTTTCATTGGATCCTTAGTCACCTGCACCAGAATCATTTGGTTTTTCTTTAGAATATGTTGTATTTTATGTGGAATTTCTTCCCTGTCTTCAATACCAACATCATAGGCAACTTCATTTTTATACAGAAAAGCATTTTTGTTTTCACCAATATCCACAAAAGCTGCATCAAGGCTTGGAAGAACATTCTTTACTTTTCCCAAATATATATTGCCCACTATTGACCTGCCATGTTTTCTGTCAAAATACAGATGAGTAACCTTTTTTGATTCCATAATAGCAACCCGGGTTTCATTCCTATCCGAGCTTATCAACATTTCTTTACTCAATTTTTTACCAATCCCCTTCTTTATTACTGCCATGTACACTAATTTAATTAAATTTATTAAATTATTTCCATAGGCGTTTTTAAAGTATTGTCTTTAAAAATATATATCTCTTCTTTTTTTATGTAGCTAATATTTATTATATTATATTTTTTTATCCAATTCTGGAAAAATTCCAAAAAATTATTAAATTTAAATATTTCATTATTTAAGTTTTTAAAAATTTTAACATATCCATACAATTTTACAAAAATAATATTTTCATTGCTGGTTTTAACCATCATGTCAAAAATAGAACTGGAAAAATCAGATTTGCTTTTAATATTATTTTTCACGCTTTCAGTAAATTCATTAATAAAGTTTACTGTGCTGCTGGCAGCATCAAGCTCAAAGCAGTATAAACATACAGATATATCACTTGAGATGCTTGCTGATTTTATGTCTATCTTTTTTGCCCGGGTAGCCATCATTTGCGGCACTAGCTCCAGGTTAACTGCACTTAAAAACTCACATTCCTCAATATCTTCCAAAATAACAACATCGCAGTATTCAGCAAAACTGTCTACTCCTAAAGGAGTAGGGTTGCTAAAATTAATTTTAGGCTTTGGCCTGTACCCACAGCTATATTTTGTTTTTATCCCGGCCCTTCTTAAAGCTCTTGTAATAATATTTACAATATTAAGATGAGACAGGTATTTGTACTCATCTTTTTTGTAAAATTTAAATCTTATTTTGAACCCGGCTGCATTTTCTTGATTTTTCATACTCGTTAAATAAAAATTTCTTGCTTGTCCCTATGTCTATAATATCCCATGGAAGAATTTCATCAGGAAGAATTTCCCGTGTTGCAAAAAAATTTATATCCAATCCTGACTCTTTAAATGCTTCCTCCCAGATTTTGTAACTAAACATATCTGTCCAGTTATCAAATTTTGCACCCTTTCTCCAGGCTTTTTCTATGGCATCCCCAACACTGGAATCCCCTTTAGACAGGGCACTTTCTATCTTACTTGCTTGCGGATTGGACCAGCTGATTTGAACAAACTTTTTCGGAACATTTTTTACAATATAATTAAACTTCTTCACCAGACTGCCGGTACTATCCTGCCCAACCCATTGAAACGGAGTAAAGGGCTTTGGGCAAAAAGCATTTATACTTACATTTATTTTAAATCTCCTGAAGTTTCGTTTAGGCAGTGCGTCTTTGGCAGTATTTGTTATTTTTTTTATAAGCAGCACTATTTGCTCTATATCCTCGTCTTCCTCAAAAGGAAATCCTATCATAAAATATAATTTAATTTTCTCCCAGCCATTTTTAAAAGCTACTTTTATACAATCGATTATCTCTTCTTCGCTAATATCTTTATTGATAATATCCCTCATTCTCTGGCTTCCAGCTTCTGGAGCAAAAGTTAGCCCTGTTCTTCTGCCGCTCCCGATGAGTTCAGCTAAATGAAGGTTAAAACTATCTACCCTGAGCGAAGGAAGTGAAACAGATATTTTGTTTAGATTCATAAAACCCGCAACACCTTCCAGCAAACATCCAATATCCTTGTAGTCAGCAGTGGATAGCGACATAAATGAGATTTCATCATACCCGGTATTTTTTATACCGCAGATGCTATTCTCTATCAGAGAATTTACATTTCTCTGCCTCACTGGCCTATAAATGATCCCAGCCTGACAGAACCTGCATCCTCTGCTGCATCCCCTCATAATTTCAACAGCAAATCTGTCATGCACAGGTTTAATGTTTGGTATAACCGGGTTTAAAACAATATCAAACTTATTTAAATCCTTAACAGTCTCTTTTTTTACTTTCAAGAATGGTTTAATATCGCTGATTTTGCCATCCTTAAAATAATAAAATTTATAAAGACCCGGGACATACACTCCATCAAGCTTGCTTATTTCTTTTAAAAACCAGAGCTTGCCCTTACTGCTCTTTTTATATGTTTTAACTTTTTCTAAAATCTTAATAGTCAGTTCTTCCCCATCCCCGATTACCATAAAATCCATAAATTTGGACAGAGGCTGGGGATTAACTACAGCTGGTCCTCCTGCGCAAACCAGAGGAAACCTCCCGCCCCTTTCTTTTGAATGTATTTTCAGCCCGCTCATATCAATTATATTTAAAATATTTGTGCAAAGCATCTCATGCTGTACGCTAAATCCAAGAACATCAAAACAATCCAAAAAAATCCTGTTTTCAAGAGAAAACAACTTTACTTTTCTGTCCCTTAGTTTTTTTTCAAAATCTATCCACGGAGAAAAAACTCTTTCAGCTGAAAAATACTTTATTTTGTTTATAATTTCATATAAAATCGGCAAGCCAAGATTCGGCATCCCTATTTCATATATATCAGGGAATATGAGGGCCATAAAAACCATGCTTGAAAAATCGGCAATCTTGCTTATGTCTTTGCTTTTGGTACCAACCTCATGGTTAACATATCTTCCCGGTTTTTGGATACCTTCAAGCAAGTTTTCAAGTTCGCTAAATTTTAGAGTTTTTATTTTTTCCATAATTTAATACCAGCCCTATGTCTAATCAAATTCCTGATATGCTATCTCGTAATCTTTTCTTATTTCTCTTCTTCTATATATATTTTCTACAAGGCCTATCCCTGCAAAAACACT
>JAUVXY010000122.1 GCA_030603375.1 Actinomycetes bacterium
TTTTTGTTTTCCATTCACACTTTTTTATCCTTAGGACATTTTGATACAGATAGCCTAAAGTTGCAAAGCCTCCATTATCTTTCATTACATTTATAACTGCTTCATATTGTTTCATATCTATTAGTATATTTAATTTTATTCAGGTCGATTGCTCCATTTGAGAAAATTTCATCTTCACTATTAACAAATCTAAATTTTTTGCTAATTTGAAAAATAAAGCAGCTTTTATCACTTTTTAAACATTCTAAGCTTTTTATATGTTTTTGAACTAAAACTTCATACATCTCTAAAATCTTAATTCATCTAATAGTTTTAAACACCCTCAAACACATTTTTGAGATAATTATACTTTCAAATATGAATATGTTAATTGTCATTATTTTAACATAAGAAGTGCTATTTGAAAAAATAAGTGGTTCATAACCAGCAACTAACCATCTTCTTCTAATTTTACCCCTAATACCTGCTGAATTGAGATAGTTTCAGTTGTAATAGGGAACATCGAAATAAGCCGAAGTTTTGGCCTCTAAGAATTCTGCACTTTAATTGTGGCTTCCATTTTGCTGCCCATATTTTTTCTGATCGTGCTGATTATCCATATTGTTTTGACTGCCTGAAGAACTTCCTTCGGTTTCATCTATATAATTTTTCTCACCATTTCCAAAATTATTCTCATCCTGAAAGCATTCACCATCATTTTGTGTTTTTTCTTCTTCAGCTCCGTTTTTTTGCTCGTGCTTTTCCATACATCTATTCTGGTATTTTTGCCTGACTCTCTTCATCGTCTCCTCAATATTTTGTTCACTGTGGCCATTGAAATAACCATATCTCCTGCATTGCCTAAACTCACCATCAGCTTCCTCCAACAACTTACCTATTATCTCCGCATCCGGGCTTTCACCTGTTTCAAGCAATATATCTGCTTCTGATATTCTGTTATTTAGAAACTGATAATGCAAAGAACCCTTCTTTGATTCAGGATATACCATTAGTTTTATACTCTCTGCAGATCTTTTGACTGGATACAGAACCTCTCCGGGTATACTGTCCTGAGCAGCATAAGCGGTCCCGGCAAAAGAAAAACTAAACAGGATAAACACTGCCATAAAGATCAGTACCGGCTTTAGGATAGCCGGACCCATTCTAACTCTGCCAGTATCCGGCACTTTTACTTCTGGAGCTTCCGCAGAAGAAGCATAAATCTTATCAAGGCTGCTTTTTATATATTTACTGTCTGGTTTTACTTCTTCCATCTTTCCAAGTTCCTTTGCTACAGCAAAGTATTCTTCGAGCTCCTCTCTGTAGCCACTATATCTTTTAAGACAGTACTCTGTGCTATATCCCTTTTCTATTAAATTTATGCATTTGTTAAATATTTTTTCTATTTTTTTACTCATTTTCTTTTTTGATTTCTGCCTTTAACTCAGCCATGGCTCTAAACACTATCCCTCTTACAGTAGCTTTTCTCTTTTTTAAAACTTGCGCTATGGTGTCATAATCCATATCTTCCACAAACTTTAACAATATCACATCTCTCTGGAGCTCTGTAAGCCTGCCCACAGCTGCTGCCAGTTTGCGATTTTTAAAACCTGATTCACTTTTGGCAAAATAGCTCTCTGCTGAGGAGCTCTGCTGCACTAAATTATCAAATTTCTCAGGAGCTGTATTGTACTCAACAGCTTTACCAGTTTTTCTAAAATAATCAACCATAAGATTATTTGCTATCCTGTAAATCCATACACTAAAGCTCTTGCTGTTTAAACTGGTCTTTCCCAATCCCCCATATACCCTGATAAACAGCTCACTTGTCAAATCCTCTGCCAGCTGCCTGTCCTTTAGTTTAAAATAATAGAACCTGCAAATTTTAGGCATATAGTGGCAATAAATTTTTTCAAACCATATTTTATCATCACTATCTTTATACCTTTTTAAGCATGAATCTATGTTTATCATTTACACCATTTAATTTTGCATAGTCAATATTAAACATAATTACATACTATTTTGCTGGTTTTCACAACTTCTTTTTCTTTGTGCTTTAAAAGCATTTCTGATGTAGCAGAGAATGATCCTCCAATTAAGCATCAAGTGAAGAACAATAAGAACAATTACCAATATTGACGTCCAGTTGTGAAATAATTTCAAAGAACTCCTGCTGGCAAAGTCAAATAAAGAGCCTGAAATACCTGCCCTGCTGCCCGGCCCTGAAGGGCTCAGCAGAAGTATTATTCCTGTCACTGAGCTTCCTATCATAACCAGTATCAAAAATATATCTACTATTACCTTTAATTTTATTTTTAAACTCATTATCTGTCCCTGCTGTTTCTTCTGCCTTGCCCATCTTCAAAACGTTCTGTTTCCTCATTTTGGCAATCATTTCCACGCCCAAAATGCTCTGCTTCCCCGTCTTGACGATTATAACTATGTTTATATTCATTCATATTTCGTTCATGCTCGCAGTCTTCCTTAGACTGAGACTGGCGGTTATGCTTCCATTCATGGCTGTACTCGTACTCGGAACATTCACAATCACCCTGGCAGTCTTTACTGCTATTGCCTGCAGCCAGGAATCTGTTCCCAGAACCATCAGATAAAAAACCTTCTTTTTCTGGATTCTGTTTTGCTGCTTCCTTCTGATAAGCATATATTGATCCTGCAAATCCCAGAGAAACAACTGCAGTAATTATAGCCGCAATAATAATCTTTTTTAACATTTCCATCTACTCCTTTATAAATTTACAATACGGTATATATAAACGAAATAGTCTAACATTTTGTTAGGCTATTTAGAAAAATTTTTTATTATGTTAAGTCTGCTGCAGGCAGGCCCGTCTCTTATACAGGCATTGCTACCTTAGCCGTCTCAACTGCAGCAGTCTCACTTTCCTCTTTATTTTAGCTTCTACCTCTTCTCTTTTTTCTAGCTCTTAAAGCCAGCCATATTATCACAAGTATTATAGCTATAAGTATTACTACAGGGCTTATCACTATAAAAAATGTAATTATTCCATTAAATACCCTAACTGCCAGCCTGATTCCACTTTTTACTGCCTCTACAAATCCCCAATTAGAAGTGGGCGCTATCGCTTCGGGCTCATACAGGTAAACTTCAATTGAAGAAAATGATACCATGTTGCCCAGGTAGTTCATCCTACCCTTTATTACCTCAATCTCACCCTGCACATAGCTCAGCTCTCTCTGAACTTCAATGCTGTCAGCTACATTTTTAGACTGCTTCATGAGCTCAAGAAGTATCTCTTCCTGGGCTTTCATATTCTTAAGCCTGCTCTCTAAATCCACATATTCCTGTGTCACATCCTGCCCTGATATTGAAATATTTCTAACCGAACCCATTTCTTTTATTTTATCTATAGCCAGATTGTACTTGCCTTCAGGTATCCTTATCATTATATTCCCGCTTGTAAGATTTCCTTCAGGATTAGAATAGCTGCGGGTACTTGAAACAAAGCCCCCGCTTTGCTCTGCAAGGCTTGTAAGCCTGAACAGTGTATTTTCAAATTCTCCTACTTTTATCTCAAGCTCCAGATATGCGCTCTTTATAATCATCCTGTCAGTTAATTGTGCCTCGCTATAACTTATCCGATCATCACCTGCTGCTGCTTTTTCTTCTACAGCCATAGCTTCTTGTGCCTCTTCCATCATAACTTCATTTTCTTCGTAAACTCCTGCTTTGCTGTCTACAAAAGATTCCGCTCTGCTGGATTTGCATCCAGTAAAGACTGCGCTAAATACAATAGCTGCAATCATAACTGCAAGTAATGTTTTGAATACTTTAGTTTTAACCTTCATTTTTGCTCCTTTGCTGCTTTTTTATAATTTTTATATATATACGATATAAGCCTGTAAATAATTGGGGTGGTTTAGGATTTTTTTAAAATTAATAATTTAATTCACTTTAAATTTCTGTAATAATATTTTATAATATTTGCATATTTATGCAAACAAACATTTACACTTTATTATTTTTAAAAATAAATAATAAGATAATATTTTTGTAATTTTTGTATGACAATAAATGTTTATTGCATAATCAAATAAAAACGCTACAGAATAAACTAATATCTATGCATGATAAAAAAAAATAAAATTTGG
>JAUVXY010000116.1 GCA_030603375.1 Actinomycetes bacterium
ATTTACTATAGTTTTGCCTACCAGAGGATTTTCTTCCAAAAATTCTGCAAATTTTGAATTTACTGTAGATTCAACAAACCCTTTGATTTCACTGTTTCCAAGTTTTGTCTTAGTCTGCCCTTCAAATTGCGGATTCTTTAATTTTACGCTAATAATTGCTGTAAGGCCCTCCCTAATGTCTTCTCCAGACAAGTTAGAATCTCTTTCTTTTAAAATATTATTACTTCTGGCATAATCATTTATGGTTCTGGTGAGAGCTCCTTTAAACCCGCTGAGATGGGTCCCTCCCTCAGTTGTATTTATATTATTAGCAAATGAAAATACGCTTTCGCTATAACCAGAAGTATATTGCATTGCAACTTCTACTTCATGATCATCATCCTTATTTTTTATATACACAACATCTTTGTGCAAGGTTTCTTTCTTCTCACATAGATACTTCACAAAGTCAGCTATCCCGCCATTATATTTAAATACTTCTTTCTTGCTTGGCTCTTCTCTCAAATCTACTAGAGTTATTTCCAGCCCTTTATTTAAGAATGCCATCTCTCTCATTCTGGAGGCAAGTATTTCATACTTATAGCTTATTTCCTCAAATATTTCCCTGTCAGGATAGAATGTAATAACGGTGCCATGTTTATTAGTTTTTTCACCCTTTGTTAAACCAGTAACCGGCTCCCCTTTTTTGTACTCCTGCCCAAAGGCATAGCCGTCTCTTCTTACTTCAACAATTAATTTTTCAGAAAGTGCGTTAACAACAGAAATTCCTACGCCATGCAGCCCACCAGAAACTTTATATCCTTCTCCGCCAAATTTTCCACCTGCATGGAGTTTGGTAAGTACTATTTCAACCGCAGGCTTGTTATATTTTTTAACTTTCTTAACTGGAATTCCTCTCCCGTTATCAACCACAGTAACAGACCATCCATCCTTATTTAAAACAACCATTACGTTGTTGCAAAACCCAGCCATTGCTTCATCAATACTATTGTCAATTACCTCATATATTAGATGGTGGAGACCTCTTGACCCTGTGGAACCTATATACATGCTGGGTCTTTTTCTTACAGCCGAAAGACCTTCTAAAACTGTTATATCTTTTGCATCATAACTTGACTTTTTCAAAAACTCACCTCTCAAACCTTATTTCTCGCCTATAATACGAACAAAAGGGCAACAAGTAAGCACCACTGCTGCCAGTAAATACTCATTCCCCTCATTAAACTATTATATTTTTTATAAAGGGTAAATTGAAATTATTAAATCTTGTATTATTATATCATATTTTGCATTAATTTTATTGTTTCTGCTGCAATTGATTAGCTACAATCTTTAATATTTTTATTTTTACAGCTCTATCCTGAACCTTATCTCTTTTACCACGCTTTTGCCGATATAAGAATTAATTTTACCTACCAGATTGGCAGACATAAGGCTTAATTCATTTGCCCACGTAGATGTAGCAACAGAAACAAACAACACTCCTTTCCTTAATTTTTCCGGTTTGGCTCTCTTGCTGATTTCTTTACCCACTATTTCCTGCCAGTGGTTAAAGATGCTTGAGATTGCAATCTTTTCCTCTATGTTTGCTTTGGCTATAAAATTTTTTAATATGTTTCCAATACTTTCCATTTTTTTAAAAGCCTTATTAACTTTAAAAATAATTTTATCATTTATTATAATTTATAATAAACTATTTGATGGCAATGATTTTGCTATCTTTAACTAAAAACTTATTCTCAAATTCAATATCAAGTTCATTTAAGTAGCTAATGTTGGTAGTTGTAATAAAAGTCTGAAACTTATTATTTATTATTTTTACCAGCATCTTCTTTCTTTCCATATCAAGTTCTGACAGCACATCGTCTAAAAGAAGAACAGGATCCTTTTTTAACTTTTCCTTCAACGCTGCAAGCTCGCCAAGCTTTAGACTTATCGAAGCAGCCCTTTGCTGCCCCTGTGAGCCAAATGACCTTATATCCCTGCCATCTATTAAAATTACAAAATCATCTCTATGGGGACCAACCGTTGTAGTTTTACAGGACAGATCCTTACTTAGATTTTTCTTAAGTTTTAAGCAAAATTTTTCTTCCAGCCCTTCTTCAGCGTTTTCGGTCAAATTATTAGCAGACAAATTTTCCCTGTCCCAGCTAAACACATAAAATATCTCTACTGTGGAACTGATAAAAAAATATTCCATATACTCTATAATTTTTTTTCTCAATTCCTTCATTAAATACAATCTTTTCCTTATAATCCTGGCCCCATATTTTACCATATTGTCATCCCAGGCCTCCAGTGTTGAGTTTCCCCTTGCATCTGCAGTGCTCCTTATGCTTTTAATCAAACTATTTCTTTGGGTTAAAATTTTTTGATACTGAAGCCTTGTACCTGGAAAATCACCATATATTTTATCTAAAATACCGTCTAAGAAATTCCTTCTATTTGAAGGGCCTGCCTTCACAATTTTCAGGTCGTCCGGAGAAAAAATAACTGAGGGCAGGATAGATGTAAAATCTGTTTTCTTCCTGTAATATACCTTATCCACTTTAACCTTAATATTATTACCGTGTCTTAGCTCTATTTCAATCATGTTGTTTAAATTTTTATCTTTGTCGGAGCCGGTGGTAGACCTCAGGACAGAATAATCACTGTCCCAGCCAATAAGCTCGTCCTGACTGGATGTGCGGTGAGATTTTCCTGTAGATATGTAGTGTATTGATTCCAGCAGGTTGGTTTTCCCCTGGCCATTGTCGCCAATTATGAGTATCGTACCTTTACCAAAATTTAAATCAAGGTATCCATAATTTCTATAATTTTTCAGTTCTAATTTTTTTAGGTACACTTTTTTATTGTAAAATATTACTCATGTATCGAGACCCTGACTCCTGGCGGAAGTTTTTCATAAAGCCATTTTGCTTCATCTAATTTTAATCTAATGCATCCATGGCTGGCAGGTGTTCCAAGTTTACTGTGTTCTTCCTCTATCATTTCTCCATCTTCGTTAAAAGGGACACTGTGGAAAAGATAATCTTTGTAAAATCTGGTCCAGTAGTAAGCCCCTACGTTGAATTTGGCTACCCACTGGTAATAAACTTTTTCAGTTGTAGAAAATTCCCCTATCGGAGTAGGGGTCAGCTGCGTCCCACCTGAGCAGATCATCTCTTTAATTAGCATGCCGTTATAATAAACAAGGACAATTTGCCGGCTTAAATCTACTTCTATCATAAAATCTTCACTGCTGCTAAAATCAATACCCTTGCCCTCTTCTACATTCAGCTCATCATCAAAATCTTTAGTTTCAGCTTCTTCAGAAGAAGTTTTATCTTCATTGCTGTCTTCATCCAGCATTGGGCTTGCGTCAGAATTTAAATTGCCGCTGCCGATAACTTTGCCCTCCTCAGAGCCGGTATTAGAAATAAAGGAGCGCTCTGTTTCTGCCGGGTGTAGCTCATTTATCTCATTTTCCACAATCACTGGCTTGGTGTCTGATGCCTCAAACATCTTATCTCCATAACTGGTAAAAATGTTTACCGATACCAACAAAGCTGCAGCAGTAACCAATATAATCTCTACCCTGTATTTAAACATCTGTTTGCTTTCAATTTCATAAATCTATTTCTTATTAAAATAAAATATTATCATAAACATCTTTTCGATGCTTAAATCGGAGTATTAATATTCGTAATTCTTTGTTATGTATTGAATAAATTATTCTAAAATTACCAATCCTGTGCTTCCATAGATTAGCATATTTTCCTTTTAATTTGGTTCCACAATATGGGTTAATAGAAATTTTATTAATCTCTTTAAAAAAAGAACTAATAATTTTTGGTTCTAATTTTTTTAAATCCTTTTGCAAGTATTTATGATAAAGAACTTTATACTTCAAATCTTTTCCTTTTCTTTCTTTAATTGCCTTTTAAGCTTATCTTCTGTAATAAATTCTGTAATTGGGTCAAGTGACCTTTGCGCAGCAATTTCTACATCTTCAATTTCCTCAAGATAGTTTTCTACTGCCTTTTTTACAAACCATGACTTTGTTCTCTCACTAACCCTGCATATTTTCCCAACTCTTTCTATAAGTTCTTCGTCTAAACTTAATGAGATATTCTTTTTCATTTTTACACACTCCGCAATAATATTATAATGATACTATTAAATATTATTAATATTATTAAAATATATTATATTTAATATATTTATTATAAGTAATTTCTTGTCATTGTACAATATATATAAAAAAATAATTTCATGATAAAGTGTTAGAATGCAATTAAAAAAGAATATAAATCATAAAGAATATATAAAAATTTTAAGAAAGATGCCTCCTGAACAAAGACTGCTAAAGTGTTTTGAGCTGACAGACTTTGCAAAAAGTCTCTTTTTGCATGGGCTCAGAAAAAGATT
>JAUVXY010000111.1 GCA_030603375.1 Actinomycetes bacterium
CTGTCATAAGTACTTGTAGTTGTTGCTAAGATAACTTCTGTATCTGTATTTTTTTTGCAGGAAACCAAAAATAGATTAAAAGAAATTAGTATTGCTAAAAGAATAACACATATAAATAAGAGCTTTAAATTTTTTATTAAACTACGGTTGCCAATCCGTTTTGATTTTAAATCTAATTTTTTATACACATTTCTCCTTATATTTTTTTAATGAGGCCGCACTTTCAATGTACTCAATACAAAAGCCAGCAAGAAAACTTGCTGGCCTTTTTGTAAAGCTTTATCACAGCTATACATAAATTTGCAAATCTCCTTTCCAAATAACGGGAGGCTAATTCGTTTCCAAACTAACCCTATCGCTCAAATCTCCTTAGTAAATTATTGCCTTAGGAAATCTGAGTCGGAGACAATATTTAATTTTTTTAAAAGTATACAATAATTTTTAAATTTTACAATCTTAAAGCTTTAGATCTTGGTCTAAAAAAAGGACGCAGTTTTTTACTTGACTGTGTTGCCTGTGATCTGGCTGCCTGTGGTCTTGAAAGCGGAGCTGTCCTGGATGATTCATTAATTAACCGGGCTATAATATATACTCTTGCCACAGAAGTTGGCAACCATGAGATAGGGCTTATGCCATGTGCAGGCACAGGAGACTCTTGTCCGTATACAGGGCTGCTACGGGCACTTACTGAGACTGAAAATGATAAAGAGGAAGTAAAACGCGGCATTTCAGTACTGCTGAAGATTGGCACTGTTTTTAGGGCTGGCAAAACAACAACAGGATGCAATATGGAAGGGTACGGAGCAGGTGCTGCTTCTGCTGCTGCCTGCCTGGCAGAAATAGGTGGAGGATCACCGAAACAAGTAGAGCATGCTGTAGTGCTTGCCCTGTCTCCAACGATTGCTGTTCCATGCACTCCAAGAGTAATGGTGCCCGGCCTTTGTGCAAATCATATAGCCTCAGCTATTACAACAGGCAATAACGCTGCAAAGATTGCACTTAAATCTTCAATGACGCTGAATGTTGATATTGATGCAATGATAGCTATGGCAGCAGAGGTTCACAAAAAAGCTGCTCCTGTTATTACTAAAATTAATATTAAGTGGATGGGTCCTTATTTTAACAGGAATGACGATATAGATGGCTGGATTGATGCAGAAGTTCTTGAAGAAGAAAGAAGGTCGGTTAAAGGTATCAGGGTAAAAGCTGTAGAATATATGAGAGAAATTATTAAGGACGCTCCTCCTATCAGCAACCCATTTGGAGATGTTGTCATAGGGGGAAGCAGTATAGCTGTTGGGTCGCCAACAAATATGGGTAGAATTGCTCACGAGCTGGTAGAGGGAGACATAAAAGAAATAAAAATAGGGCTTACGTATAATCTTTTTGTCAGAAGAGCTATAAATATCCAGGGAATTTTAATGGGTGCTATATTTGGAGCTAAAACAGATGATATACATGCATATAGAAGAGTTGTAGACTATGTTAAGGAAAAGAAAATCAAAGTCTCAATTAAAAAAATTGAAGAACCAGAAGTTCAGAGAATTTTTGTAAAAACAGACTGCGGAGAATGTATGGTTGATTCAAGAAACAGAGGAGGGGGCAGAGTAACTATAATAGATGCAGTGCCTTCAAAAGATGAGGCAGTTGCGGCAGCGAAAAAGCTTGGTATCGTTGTTGTTTAGCCAGGGTTTATTGTTTGTAAGAGTTTAATAATAAATGCTTGCACTAAACTAACAGCAGTAGTCAATACTGTTAGCTATCAGTTAACAGTCAGTGATTAAAATTATTTTAAAGTAAATATAAAAATTTCTGGAAAGCGTTTATAATAATATATAATGTTAGGATGGGCGGTGCTATAGAATTGATATACATATTTCATTATTAGAATGAACTTATAAAATAATTTAGATGTTTTCGCAAAGTATTTACAACATTTTTAAGATTTTTAGGGAGGATAAGCAGTATGCCTGAGAAAAATAATGACTGTCGCAAAGTAGTAGATATTGATCTGACAAATAGCAGGGTAGAAATTAAAAAAATACCTGAAGACTTAAAATTCAAAGGAGGAAGAAATTTAACTTCAAAGTGTATATCAGAGGAAGTTAATCCAAACGTACATCCACTGGACGAAGGCAATATTTTTTACATTGCCCCGGGACTTCTATCGGGAACACCATGTCCAAATTCTGGCCGGTGCTCAATGGGTGCAAAAAGTCCCCTAACTGGTGGTATAAAGGAGGCAAATACCGGCGGAACAATCGGTACCTACCTTGCAAAGCTGGGAATTGCTCTTATTAAAATTAAGGGAAAATCAAAAAAAGAAAATGTAATCCTTGTTGAAGGCAGTGACAGCGCAAATAATATGAAGGTTTCGCTGTACTATGTAAAAAATATAGTTGGCAAAAAAACTTATGATGCAACTGAAATCTTACAAAGTAAATTTGGCAGTAACACAAGCATTGTTACCATAGGACCTGCTGGTGAAAATTGCTACCTTGCATCATGTCTTTGCATAACAGACATAGATGGAAAACCTACAAGACAGGCTGGCAGGGGAGGACTTGGAGCAGTAATGGGTTCCAAAGGCATAAAAGCGCTGGTTGTAAAAAATCCTAAAAAAACTAACGTCTGTTATGCTGACAAGAGTAAATTTATGGAAAACGTAAAAGAACTTGTAGATATGTTAAAGAAATCCAATATTACATCTAAGGGGCTTCCTGATTATGGCACTAATGCAACTATGGATATAATAAATAATTACGGAGGTCTTCCTACGAGAAATTTTTCTTCCGGTACTTTTGAAGGAGTAGACAAAATAGGTGGAGAAGCTCTGAGAAAGACAATTTTAAAAAGAGGTGCAAATCCGACTCATCCCTGTATGCCAGGTTGTATAATTAAATGCTCTAACACCTATAAAAATAAAAAAGGAGAAGAGATAACAGGCGGGTTTGAATATGAGTGCATATGGGCGCTTGGAGCAAACTGTGGCATTGACGATCTTGACTATATTGCTCATATGAACAGGCTGTGTGATGAACTTGGACTGGACTGTATTGAAATTGGAGATACGATTGCAGTCATAATGGAGAGCGGCTATATTGGATTTGGTGACAAAAAGGGTGCAGTTAAGCTACTGAATGAGATAGAAAAGGGAAGCCCGATAGGCAAAATTGTAGCCAGCGGGTGTGTTGCAGCAGGAAAAGCATTTGGGGTAAAAAGAATACCTCAGGTTAGAGGACAGGGTATGCCAGCATACGACCCAAGGGTTATTAAGGGAATTGGAACTACTTATGCTACAAGCCCTATGGGAGCCGATCATACTGCCGGCTTTACTGTATCTTATGAAGTTTTAGAAATTGGAAAAAGTGTTGACTCTTTTAAACCTGAAGGAAAAGTAGCATTATCAAGACAGTTCCAGCAGTCTACAGTTTTTGTAGATTCAGCAGGGCTTTGCAATTTTGTAACCTTTGCAACGCTTGGTGATAAAAGAGGGCTAAGGCCAGCGGTGAAAATGATAAATTTTAAATATGGGCTTAAACTTAAAGAGGAAGACTTGTATAAAATGGGAGATGAAGTGCTGGAAATGGAGAAAAAATTTAATGAAAGATGCGGAATGAGTAAATATGCCAGCGATGTTCCGGATTTTATGAGGAAAGAAAAGCTGGATACACATGATTCGGTATATGATGTGGGTAAGGAGGAATTAGCAGAGTTTTAGCATGACTTTACAGCTGGTCCTTATAATTTATTAAATATATTTTTTACGCAGGAGCTGTTATTGCTACCTTCTTGATATACAATCTTTTTTAGGGCAGAGCTCGCAAGCTACTCTGGTTTTATTAATTTTATTTTTAGGACCAAATCCATATACTCCAGAGATAGACATAAAGGGAGCCATTAACATACTTTTGTTTAATTTTACTCCAATTTTGTCTCCATCAATCATCTGGAAGATTTCTTTTTGTTCCTCAATTGTCCATTTAAATTGTCCGGGAGAATAAGTACACGTTGAGCCCCAGCTGCTTTTTTTGATTCCTTCTTTTTTTATAAAACTCCCGACTTTTTCTCCAAGAATGTTTAACATTCTTGTAGCAATAGCATCCATTACAATAGTAGAAAGAGTGTCTCCGTTTTTGCTTTCATTTTTTATAATCTCATCTATCTTACCATCAAGGGTAAATATGAAAATTACAGCTATTTCTGAACCGGTTAAAATTTTAGAAATATTTGGTCCGTCAAAAATATGGCCTGATTTAAAATATACAGAATTATTTTTAATTTTTTCAATTTCATAAATTTCATAAATTGCTTTGGGAAAGATATTTTTTATGCATACACCTCTTTTTTCTTCCAGAAGCTTTTCAATCTGCGGATTTAGTCTTCCGCCCATAAGATGCTTTAAGAAATCTTTCCCGGTATCTTTTGGTATATCCAGTTTTATATTATCTAAAACGACCATGTACTGCCCCTATTTTCTAATTTTTTTAAAATTTTATATGTTTT
>JAUVXY010000009.1 GCA_030603375.1 Actinomycetes bacterium
GTAAAAATCGTAACTTCAATCAAATTATTTAAGTTAATACTCGGATTTTTTTCAAAAGCCAGCTCTACTTCTACCTTTATCCCTCTGTCTAAAAACTTTCCAATTTTTTTCTTAATTTTCTTGTCCGCGTAATCCTTAATAGAATCATCCAGTTTCATGTTCCTGCCTTTAATTACATATTCCACTGTCCCGTCTCCTTTCTTAAAAAGATAATTTATATTAAAGTTACATCCCTGGCCTGGTTTCCCCTCTCACATTCTTCAATTTCAAACTCTACAGACTGCCCCTTTTTCAATGTTTTAAATCCATCTTTCATAATAGATGAATGGCTAACAAAAATATCATCCATTTCTTTTACCTCAATAAATCCGAATCCTTTTTCAGGACTGAACCATTTTACAATTCCTTTTAATCTACTCATAAAAATTACGTTCCTCCTGCTATCGTTAATAAATATATTTTATCTGCATTTGAATTTTTAAGCACTTTGCTGATTTCATTTAATGTGCTGCCTGTGGTCCATATATCATCTATCAGCAATATGTTTTTGCCTGATGCCAGCAAACTGTTCCTGACCTTAAATGCTTCTTTTAAGTTATTTTTCCTCTGGTACAGATCCAGTGTTTGCTGCCTTGGCGTTTTTTTTATTTTAATTATATTACCCGCAAATGGAATTTTTATCACCCTGGAAAATTCGCTGCATAAAATTTGCATATGTTCGCCGGGAACCGCTTCAACATAGTCTATCTCTTCTTTTCTATAATACTTATCGTATGCCTGTTTTAAGAATCCAACTAAAACCTTACTGAGACCGTACATCTTCCCATACTTATATTTATGCATTATTTTTCTAACTGCACCTTTGTAAAAAGCAAAACTCCTATGCATATAGAAGCTGAACTTTTCTTTTCTGCATAAACTGCAGATATCATGCGCGTATTTGTCTGCATCAGCTATGGTCCAGCTTTTCTTATAATCAGAAATTGGCCTTCCGCAATATTTGCATACATCACCATCAATTTTTTCAATTTTTGATTTGCATGCCGGGCAAATTAACTCCGGGCTGATATTTCCACAAACCGGGCACACAGGGGGAACAACTATATCCTTAAAAAATTCAATTAAATTAGTGTCTTTAAACAATTTTTATTAAAGCTATATGCTTAAAAATTTGATATATGACTGGCAACTATCTAAATTTCACTTTTAGCTTTTTATACTTTTTCTTTTTTGTCTTCACCCGTATCGTTGTCTTTTGTATTTAACTTATCATTTTCTACTGTCTCTCCTGACATGATCTTGACGCTTGGATGTATTACTATTCCATTCTCTATAACACTCTTTGAGCCAATAACTGCTTTCTCCAGAATGGAAGCCTTGCTTTTTATCCTTGTATCATAGCCGATGATAGCTCCTATTAAAGAAGCATCCTTTCCTATATAACCGCTGCCCCACTTAATTCCCCTGTACATAACTGCCCTTTCGTCCACAGTAGTATTATCGCCCAGAATTATGGGGCCAAATAGTTTTGCTCCCTTTTTAATGGTACAGTTGTTGCCTATGCAAACAGGCGGGATAATTATGACATCTTCCTGAATCTTGCAATTCTTGCCTATCCATACTCCTTCTTTTATTTTTTTCCCGGGTATTTTTATCTCTACTTTCCCTTCAAGAGCATCGAAATTACCCTGCTGATATTCATATAAGCTTCCAACATCGTTCCAATATTTATTATGCACATACCCGTAATATGAAATTTCTTTTTTTAGAAGATCCGGGAATAAGTTTTTCCCAAAATCATAAAATTTTCCTTCAGGTATGTATTTAAATATTTCTGGCTCAAATACATATATACCGCTGTTTGCAAGATTGCTCTTTGTTTCTCCGCTTAAAGGTTTTTCCTGAAACCCATATATTTTCTTATTTTCATCCAGCATTACAACCCCATACTGAGATGTGTCTTTAACCATCGTTAGGACCACTGTACATATGCCGCCTTTTTTCTTGTGAAATGTTATAAGCTCTTCTAAGTCTATATCAGTTAGAGCATCCCCGCTCATAACTAAAAATGTTCCGCCTTCAAAAAATCTTCAACCTTTTTTACCCCTCCTGCAGTACCCAGTAATTCATCTTCATAGGAATATGAAATATTTACACCCCACTTTGAACCATCCCCAAAATAATTCTTTATAACTTCAGGGTACCAATGAAGGTTACAGACTATATCCCTGAAGTCATGTTTTACTAAAAGCTCTACTATGTGTTCCATAACAGGTTTGTTAACAATTGGAGCCATCGGTTTTGATATCAGATCAGTAAGAGGGCGGAGCCTGGTGCCGAGTCCCGCCGCAAGTACCATAACTTTAGTTTTTCTCATCTCTTGTCAGCTCCCGTTTCTTTATCAGTATTGTCGGCACTTGTAACTATTTTTTTAATGTTTTCCTTAAAAGGAGGTTCTATAACTCCTTTTTCTGTTATGATAGCTGTAATATTGCCACACGGCGTAACATCAAATGCCGGGTTTTTTACAGGCATGTATTCAGGTATAATTTTAGTTCCCATAACCTCTCTGACTTCGTTTTCGCCTCTTTGTTCTATTGGAATATATTTGCCGCTTTCTATGCTTGTATCAATTGTAGATATCGGAGCTGCAATATAAAAGGGTATGCTGTAATATTTAGCCATAATGGACAAACCAAGCGTTCCAATTTTATTTGCAGTATCCCCATTTAAAGATATCCTGTCTGCACCTACAATAACTGCATCTATTTCCCCTTTAGACATAAAATATCCTGCCATGTTATCTGTTATTATGTGAAAAGGAATTTTTTCCTTATAAAGCTCCCATGAAGTGAGCCTTGCTCCCTGCAGGTAAGGTCTTGTTTCGTCAACAATTACTTTTTCTATTTTTCCCTCTCTGTCCAGGCTTCTTATTGCTCCAATGGCGGTCCCGTATCCAGAAGTCGCAAGCGCTCCAGCGTTGCAATGTGTCAAGATTTTGATTTTATTTTTGTACCTGTCAAATATTTTCTTTCCATTTTCACCAATTTTAAAATTGATGTTCAGGTCCTGCCTTTCTATTTTCTCTGCTTCTTTGGCCAGATTTATTTTGATCTCATCCAATTTTAAGTTTTTGCTGCAATCAAGTACCTTTTCCATTCTGCCAAGGACCCAGAATAAATTTACTGCTGTCGGCCTGGTTTTAGACAATACTTTTATACTGTCTTTTATGTAAGATATAAATTTATCTCTGCCGTGCCCACTAAACTCTAAAGAAGCCAGCGCCACTCCATAGCCGGCTGTAACTCCGATAGCTGGCGCCCCTCTTACAACCATATCACTGATGGCACCTGCAACCTCCCTGCAAGTATTGCAAACAACATATTCTTCCTTAAATGGAAGTTTCCTCTGGTCAATCAGTTTAAGAGATGCCCTGTCCCAGATAAGGGTCCTGACTTCATTTTCTTCATGGCAGTAATTTATGTTCCCATTTCCCATGATCTAAGATATTCCTCCTGCTCAGGTGTCAATTTATCTATGCATATCCCCATACTTTTTAATTTCATTTCAGCTATGCTGCTGTCTATATCTTCCGGAACAGCGTATACTTTACACGCGAGATCCTTGCTGTTTTTATAAATATATTCAACACTTAAAGCCTGATTTGCAAAGCTCATATCCATAACGCTCGCAGGATGGCCCTCGGCTGCGCTTAAGTTTACAAGCCGCCCTTCCGCCAGTAAATATATTCGCCTTCCGTCTTTCGTAATATACTCTTCTGTAAATGGCCTTACTTCCCTTTTAGATTTGCTGTTTTTGCTTAAATAGTCCAGATTAATTTCAGCATTAAAATGTCCCGCATTAGCTATAATAGTTTTATCTTTACAATTTTTTAAAATTACTTCTCCTATAACATTTATATCACCGGTGGCAGACACAAAAATATCCCCGACTTTTGCAGCTTCTTCTGAATTTAAAACTTCATATCCGTCCATTTTAGCCTCAAGCGCTTTCAGCGGGTCCACTTCCAGCACTATTACGCTGGCTCCCATTCCCTTTGCCCTCATAGCAATTCCTCTTCCGCACCATCCATATCCAGCTACTACAAATTTACTTCCGGCAATCAACATATTGGTAGCTCTGAGTATCCCGTCAATGGTGCTCTGCCCGGTTCCATATCTGTTATCAAAAAAATGCTTGGTCCTGGCATCATTTACGGCGATAATCGGATAGCGGAGAACTTCCTTTTTTTCCATACTTTTCAGTCTTATAACACCAGTGGTAGTTTCTTCTGTACCGCCAAGTACTTTCTCTATTAATTCTTTTCTGCTGCTGTGAATAGTTGAAATTAAGTCTGCGCCATCATCCATAGAAATTTGCGGACCTTTGTCCAGCACACTATTTATGTGATTATAATAAGTCTTATTGTCTTCACCCTTTATGGCAAATACTGATATGCCGTAGTCTTTAACCAGGGAAGCGGCAACATCATCCTGCGTGCTTAAAGGATTAGATGCACATAGCGAGACATCTGCTCCGCCCTGCTTTAGTGTAATCATAAGATTTGCGGTTTCTGAGGTAACATGGAGACATGCTCCTACCGTTAAATTTTTGAGAGGCTGGCTGCTGCCAAATTTTTTTCTTATACTCCTCAAAACCGGCATTTCTCTTTCTGCCCACTCTATTTTATTTTTACCTCTGAAAGCCAGCTTTACATCTTTTACATCAAACTCCATAAATATTTTCCTTTCCTGATTCCAAATTTTTTATCTATTTCTTAACTTTATTATAATTCATATAAGCTATTATATACTACCAGCAATTCATATTTTTATAAAATAACTGGCTGGTTTTTGCCCGCATTATTTTTAACCTAATTTTGCAAGTTTTGATTTCAAAACCTGAATTTTTTCAACAGGAGTAGGGTCAGTGCCGTTTAATATGGCAAGATATACGCTGACTATATCGCCAAGATACATGGTGCTGAGAGCACGGGCCAATTTTGATTTTCCCTCTACGGGAATTTCTATTACCTCAGAAAAATTGCCCTTTATAAGTTTTATTGTCGTTTCTATCCGTGTCTTTATTCTGACATTTTCTTCTTTTTCCCTAAAAACTATAAGAACAAACCTTGAGGTAATATCTTCCAGCCTTCCCCACCCCACAGTCTCGTTGTGGTTTAATTCTGGAAATTCAGCCCAAAAGCATGGGGCCTTGGAATTTTCATTCATTTCGCATTTCCATCTGAATGCCACCGGCGACAGCAGCCCGTCTGTTCCATAAATTATTGGTAAATTTTCACCAATTTTTAAAGCAATGCTTTTTGCATAATTTGTATCACTGCTGATTTCTCTTTTGTAGAGAGAGCATTTCTTGCGTATAAGATTTAAAGATTCTTTTATTTCACTGTCTGTTACATTTACAAGTTTTAAATGGCCAAGAACTAAAAAAGTCGGGAAAAACAGATAGCCGATGGCCCCCCTCGGCTGCAGCCCGGATGGAATTTTTATAAGACATTTACTGTAATCATTGGCTATTTTCTCAAGCTTCCCTCCTGAAGTAACACAGACTACTTCGCAGCCCCTGCTCAAAGACTGGTTAACAGTAGAAATAGTTTCCTCTGTATTTCCAGAATAGCTTACTGCTACAACAAGCCAGTCGTCATCAATACAAGCCGGGACGTTATATCCCTTTACAACTTCAACAGGTATCCCGGTATCATCTCTCATCAAGCCTTTTATCAGGTCGCCTGTAAACCCTGAACCGCCCATTCCTAAAAATGCAATCCCCTTATATGTCCTCATTTTTATTTTTTTCAGGTCAACGCCGCTGGCAATTTCTTTTGCTTCCATTAACTGGTTGTAGAAGTTTTCTTCAATTTCAAGCATACCTTCTTTGTCTACTTCTCTGACTTTCTTTAAATCATCAAGTATATTCATAGCCCTTCTCTTTCTATTACAATTATTTTTTAAATTATTCCTTTTGCATTACACTGTCAACTATTTTTTTCCCTAAATTGTGCAGCCTGTTTAGTTTCTTCTCACTGTCGCTTTCTGCATAAATTCTAACAACTGCTTCGGTCCCGGAAGGTCTTATCATTACCCAGCTGCCGTCATTCATCACATATTTATAGCCGTCAATAGTCACAACTTCCCTGATACCCTTTGTTTGCAAAATATCAGGCACTTTTTTTGACAGCATCTCTTTTAATTTTTCCTTTTGGATCGTACCTATTCCATAATCAAGCCTTCTGTAAACAAAATATCCAAAATCATTATAAATTTCTTCCAGGATATTATTTATTGTCTTGCCCTCTTTGCACATCGTCTCAATTAGCTTTAGCCCCATAAATATGCCATCTCTCTCAGGAATATTTCCTTCTTCCCACAACCCTCCGCTTTCTTCTCCTCCTATAACAACACCGCCTTTGAGTATCTCATCGCTTATATATTTAAACCCGATAGGAGTTGTTACAAGTTCAAGGCCATACTTTGAACATATTTTATCTATTACAGAAGAAGTAGAAACAGTTTTTACAACTTTTCCCGCAGGTTTTTTGTTCTTTACAATATGGTTAAGCAGTACCGCAAAAATATGGTGCGAACTTATAAAGTTCGCATCTTCCCCAAGTGCCGCTACCCTGTCGCCATCTCCATCCAGACATATGCAAAGCGCACATTTTTCTTTTTTTATGGCGCTTACGGCGTCATTTAGGTTGTCCCCGATAGGTTCAGGGTTTATTCCCCCAAACGCAGGATTTAAAACTGAGTGTATCTCTATAATATTTCCGGGGCTTATTGCCTCCAGCATATCCCTGTAAAGATTCTGGGTGGCGCCGTACATTGGATCTATGAGAACCTTAAAATTAAAATTTTTAATGGCATCCAGATCTATCAGGCTCAAAATATGTTTTCTGTAGCCTGTGATAAAATCTTCTACTATTATATTTTTATCATATTCAAAACTGCTGTCCGCATAACAGGCAGGGGAGCCTGTGTCTTTTATATACTGATTAACACTGTATTCAATTTCAGCCACTATTTCTGGCGTAGCCGAACCCCCGTAGGAGCCTTTTATTTTATAACCATTATAGTAATAAGGATTATGGCTTGCCGTTATCATAATTCCAAGATCTGCGCTCTTTTTTACAACGGCAACTGACAGAGCAGGAGTTGGGATAAAATTAGGTGAAATATATGTTTTAATATTATTTGCCGCAAGGACGCTGCTTACGGTTTTTGCAAACCTATCCGACATGAACCTTGTGTCATAGCCAACAACTACTGTGGGACATTTTTTCCTGCCGCCAGTTTTTAGCTTTAAGTACCGGCATACCCCGCCTGTAACAATTTTGATTTTTTCTACAGTAAAATCATCTGCAATAATGCCCCGCCAGCCATCTGTTCCAAATTTTATCAGCTTTTCACCTGTTTCTGATTTTTTCATGCACACTCTTATACTGTCTTCTTTAACTGATTATAGTCATACTCTACCATTATTTTTACCAGCTGCTCAAAGTTGACACCTGGCTCCCATTTTAACTTTTTTCTGGCTTTTGAAGAATCGCCTACCAGCAAATCTACTTCAGCGGGCCTGATAAACCTCTCATCAATTTTTACATATTTTTCCCAATCAAGCCCAAGACATGAAAAAGCAGCTTCAACCCACTGTTTTACAGAATGGGAATGTCCGGTGCTTATAACATAGTCTTCGGGACCTTCCTGCTGCAGCATCAGCCACATGGCTCTTACATAATCCTCGGCATATCCCCAATCTCTTTTTGAATCTAAATTTCCCATACAAAGGTCTTTGGCTAAACCTAATTTTATTTTTGCCGCGCCATTGGTTACTTTTTTCGTAACAAATTCAAGTCCCCTCCTTGGAGACTCGTGATTGAAAAGTATGCCGCTGCAGGCAAATATGCCGTAGCTTTCCCTGTAATTTACAGTCATATAGTGGCCGTAAGCTTTAGCAACGCCGTACGGGCTTCTTGGATAAAATGGCGTGTTCTCATTTTGCGGAACTTCTCTCACTTTTCCAAACATTTCTGAACTTGAAGCCTGATAGAATTTAATATCCTTATTTAAATGCCTCACAGCCTCCAGCATTCTCGTAACTCCAAGTGCCGTAAACTCTCCTGTCAGCACCGGCTGTTTCCATGAAGTCGGTACAAAAGACATGGCCCCTAAATTATAGATTTCATCCGGGTTTGATTCTTTTACAGCGCTTATAATGGAAAGCTGATCCAGAAGGTCAGCCTGTACAAATTTAATCTTTTCCCTTATGTGTTCTATCCTGTCTAATTTTTCAACTGAAGATCTTCTAACCATCCCATAAACCTCATACCCCTTGCCCAGCAAAAAATCTGCAAGATACGAGCCGTCCTGCCCTGTTATACCGGTTATTAATACTCTCATAATTTTTTGTCTCCCTGGCTAAATTTTTATTTTTATATTAGCTCCAGCTCATCAAAATATAATCTGCTCTGCATCAATCTTTGAATTAATATTTATCCTGATTCCATTTTTTAAAATATTATCGTTCCCAATTGTACTGTTATCCCCAATTATTGACATATCACTTACCTTCACATTTTCTCCGATTGTCACATTTTTAGAGATTATTGAATTGGCAATATGACAATTTTTGTGTATTTTACAATTATCAAAAACCACGCTCCTGGAAATTTCGCAGCCGGAAAAAATACTGCAGTTTTTTCCTATTACTGTGAGCGGTAAAATCTTAGCACCTTTTTTTATTACGGTCCCTTCCCCCACAAGCACAGGACCGGAAACAAAATTTTCTTTGCTGAATTTTGTTCCTTTCCCAACATAAATATTTTGAAAAGTTTCCCTGTAAGGAAACTTAAAATTAACTTTCCTCTCCAGCATATCATGATGGGCCAATAAATATTTCTCCGGAGTCCCAACATCAAGCCAGTAAGAGCCAGACACAAAACCAAATATCTTATATCCCCTGCTTAAAGCATCCGGAAAAAGTTCCCTTTCAAAAGAATACTTTTTTCCTTTCGGTACCAGGTCCATTATATGCGGCTCAATTATATATGTGCCGGCATTTATTAAATTAGTCTTAACTTCTTCCTGCTTTGGTTTTTCTAAAAATTCTTTTACCCTTTGTTTGCCATCAACCGGCACCAACCCATACGATGTAGGATCTTCAACCGGTGTCAGGGAAATAGTTATGTCTGCATTTTTTTGCCTGTGGAAAGAAATCATATCTTTTAAATTAAGAGAGGTTAAAATATCACCGTTAAACACCATAAAGCTGCTGCCGTCAAGGTATTTTTCTACATTTTTTACAGCGCCGCAGGTTCCAATCGGAGAGCTTTCAGTTATATATGTAAGTTTTACCCCAATACTTTTTCCATCACCAAAATATTTTAAAAATATATCAGGAAGATAACAGGTGGAGAGTATAATATCTTTGAGACCATAAAATTTGAGCCATGAAATAAAATTATACATAAAAGGCTTGTTTAGAAAAGGCAGCATTGGTTTTGGGTTCAGACATGTAAGCGGCCTGAGTCTTGTTCCTTCTCCGCCTGCAAGTATTACTGCTTTCAATTAAGCTCCTTTCCAATTTCCTCTCTCCAGTACTCAAGCACGCTCCTGAGAGAGTCTGTAATGCTGTATTCCGGTTTCCATCCTGTATGGCTCCTGAGTTTGCTGTTGCTGCCATAAACAATATCTGTGTCAACCGGTCTAAATTTATCTTTATCCACTTTTATTGTAATATCGTTCCTTCTGCTGATTGACATTAAAACATCTAATAAATATGAGATTTTATACTTTTTCCCCGAGCATACGTTGTAGGCCTGTCCAATTTTGCCCCTGTTAATTATATAGCTATAAGCTTTTACAACATCCCTTACATCCAGGAAATCACGGTATGCCTCTATGTTTCCAACTTTTACAACAGGCTCCCTTGTACCGTTTTCTATTTCTGCAATCTGCTTTGCAAAATCAGAGCATACAAATCTTTCCGACTGCCCCGGCCCAATATGATTAAAGGACCTGCTCACAAGTACAGGAATGCCGTACGCCCTATGGTAAGTTATGGAGAAGAAATCCAATGCAGCTTTACTGATAGCATACGGGTTTGAAGGATAAATCTTAAAATCCTCGTCTATTGCTTTTTTTTTGTCATTTGCTCCACTATATTCTTCTGCGGTGCATACCGCTAATATTCTGCATCCGGGGCAATAATTTTTCAAACTTTCCAGAATATTAATCCCGCCAAACACATTGGCCCTAAAAGTCTCCACGGGGTTTTCCCATGAAAAGTTAACCGAGCTCTGGGCCGCAAGGTGATAAATTTGCTGCGGCTTAAACTTTACAATTATATTTTCAACACTTTTTTTATCTTCTATGTCAACTTCCAAAACTTTAATTCTGCCCTGGTCCTCATCTGTTCCAAATTTATCAATGCTAAAGTTTGCTAACTTTAAGTCAGCGCCTAAAATTTCATGGTTGCCATCTTCCAGCAGGTATTTGGTAAGATGCTTTCCTACAAATCCTGCAATTCCAGTTATCAAAATCCTCAAAAGTTATCTCTCCCGGCCAATTAATTTATTAATAATTTTACCATCGCGCCTTCTATTTTAATATAAAACCAAACTATATAAAATAAAATTCTAGTGGTTCAAGAAGAGCTAGACTTATTAGTTTTCGCTAACTCTTTTATAATTTCGTTATCTAAAATTTGATATACTCGCATTCCATAGCCATTTTTGAAACAACTATGGTTTTCCGCTTGCACAACTACGGAATCAATGTCTCTTCCAATAGCAACAACTCTGTCAGTTTCATCATAAGCTACATAATTTATTTTTTGCATAACTCACTTCCAAATAAAAAAGACCCAATTGGGTCTTGGGTGTATTAATTTTTATAACTTATTTATTTAACTATATGGATTAGTCATCCCTATTTTTCTGTGAAAAAGTACATTTATGTATATTCTAATCTGGTCGTGTAGGTAAAAAAATATTGATAATATAATGGTAGAAAAAATGCTTAGTTTCAAAGAATTCATCAAAATACAATCTTTCACTTTGTCTACATCATTAAACGAACAATAAATTATCAAACCTATACTTATTAAAATTAGAATAAGTATAATCGCATACTTAAAAATTTTAGTTATTGATAATGTAAAAATGTCCCTACCATCATTGAAGTGAAAATAAGTAACTATTGTCGTTAAGATTGTCAATTGTAGCGCTAGCGTCTCAATAATCCCAATATCATATAAAAAATTGGAGTTGCCATTCAATAATATATTACTAATAAAACTATGCACTTATACTCTTCTCTTTAAACTCTTTTAAGGAAGGTTTTTTATAAGCTTTTGATAGAAAATTAAAAAATATTTTTCTATACCTCTTCGCTAAAAATCGGTCTTCTGGAAAGTATGAATAATATCTTTTTTTAGACCCTCTAGAATGATCTCTTTCAAGGAAAACATTTTTATTGTCAATGATTCTGAAGTGGGGCTGCAAATATTTTTCTCCCACTATTTCATATAAATTCACATTTTTATTTTGATCTGATAGTTTGTATAGAGGATTTTTAGTTTCATTTTTAATCTTACCTGATACAATTTCAATCAACTTTACTTTTTTAGCACAATCTTTAAATGCTTCTTTTACTTTTTCTCTACCATAAAATTCAGGATTGGCATTACCAGTAGCCATCAATACATTATTGCCAGCCTCTTTGAGATTTTTAATTATTACTTCTTCTGCAATTTCTTCATCATTGGGTTCATCAATTATTCTTTTTCTTTTTTTAAAGAAGAATAAATAGAGTTCATAAATAATTACAAGAAAAAAAGAAGTGAACAAACCTATAATAATCCACAATATTGCCACTATGTATCACACCCCCTAATAAATAAAACTAAAAAGTTACTAATATTATACAATTTTAAATTAAAAAGCAAAATGTTTTTTTAATCGAAATTATTTATCTACTTTTAAAAACAGCTGAAGCATTGCTTAAAAAAAGTAATAAAGACTCTGAAAGCTAATACTATGATTAGCAAAGGAATTAGAAAAACCTTCCAGCTTTTTCTATAATTCTTCCAGAAAAAATAAAATACGCTTCTCTGCATTCTAAAACAGGCTTTCAGCTCACTGTTTCCGCTGCTCCCGCCAATATGGTGAAGAATATTGGCGCATGGATAGTAATACACCTTCCAGCTTTTTTGCCACATTCTATAGCAAAGATCCAAATCTTCCACATACATAAAATATCTTTCGTCAATAAGGCCGGTATCCTCAAGTGCTTTTCTCCTGATTATCATAGCTGAGCCTGACACCCAATCAACTTCAAATGGAGTATCTCTATTTACATCAGCCAGCTTATATTTTCTTGAAAAAGGATTATTGGGGACAATGTTTGTAAGTATAGTGTGAAAAGCTGCATTAAAAATAGAGGGAAATTTTCTGCACGACAGCTGGACAGAACCATCGCTGTTTATAATTTTTGGCCCTGCTATACCTACTTTTTTATTTTTTTCCATAAAACTTACAAGATTGTCCAAAGAATTTTTATAGACCTTGCAATCGCTGTTTATTAAAAGTATATATTTTGAATTTGTTTTACTTATTGCCTTATTATTTGCAGCAGCAAAACCTGTGTTTTTACTGTTGCGAAGCAATTTAACTTGTGGAAAATTTTTTTGAACTAGCTCACACGACCCATCTGCAGAAGCATTATCAACTACTATAATCTCATATTTTAAAGAAGGCGGATTTTCTAATATAGAATTCAGGCAGTCCCTTAAAAAATTTAGACTGTTATAACTTACGATACTTACTGTTAAGTCTTTAATTTCTAATTTACTCAACTTCTTTTATTAACTTATATTATTAGAAAAATCAATTTGCTTTTAGCTGGCTGAATCTATATGGTGCAAGTTATATGGTGCATAACACCTGGCTAAAATTATTATAGCATATTATAATTTGGCATTATACATTTCTCTAATGCAAACACTTTATATAATAGAAAAGATGGCTCCAAAAAAGCCATCTTTTAAAAAAGCTACACGCTGCCAGCCTGTTTAACCTGCAAATATATATGAATTTTTATGGGTTTTAGCCCTTATTTGACCCTTTTGCCTGCTTTTTTTCTTTTGCATCAGCTTCCAGCATTTTTCTTGCTATTCTCAACTCTGTTTTTTTTCTTATATCGTCTGTGTAAACTCTTATTTCTGCAACCAATCTATTATACCGTGTAATATATATGGTCTCGCCTAAATTTTTGGTTAGATACTTTGTAAGATTGATTCTTAAATCATTGGTATCAACCTTCATTATATCGTCGCTCATTCCTTCGCTTCCTCCTCAATCAGTAATAACATTTGTAAATTACTATTTTATGATAGATAATCTTTGATTATTATATCACATTTTGTTTAAAAAAACATATAAAAAAAATATTAATTTTTACTAATTTTTTTATAGAATATACTTATGCAGTTATATTATAATTTTTTAGAATAATGTTAGCCTTTTCACCTGTCTTTCATTTTTTCATTTTAGCAAGCCCGCAGATGTATCCAAAGGATTTTGCCAGATCTATGTAAAAAAGTAGAAACGGCACGAAAATTATTGACAGCAGTTTTCCAGTTTTTTTAACTTTAACTTCGCAGGGCATTCCCCATATAAACTGCAGCCTTCTGTAAGGCTTAAATACATAGCCCGCAAACAAAGGAACCAGTACAGCTAAAAACCATTTGCTTAAGCAAAACGCTGCAGCCAGCACTGCAAACAAAAAAATAAAGGATGCAAATCTTATCAAGTGGCGATGTGCGTACATCCTGCCTTTTGCATCTCCCCTGGCATACCTGAAAAACTGCCTGAATATTTGCACCATATCTTTTCTCATCTTCCAGTATACAACTGCGTCAGGATTAAATTTTATTACAAATCCTTTATTCTTTATATTGAAATTAAATTTCATATCTTCGCCGTAATCCATATTCTCAGGATATCCTCCTGTACTTCTCCATACATCTTTTTTAAAACTGATATTTCTGGAAGAAGGCATAAATTTGCTTCTTTTTATCTCCCTCTTCTCCGGCATAATGCACATTGCAAGGCATCTTTCTAAAAAGCTGCTGCAGACCGGACAATTAAATCCTCCAACTACGCTGCAAGAATTGCTGCTGTAGGGTTTAGTTATTTCCTCAATCCAATTTCTTTCCAGGATACATCCTGCGTCACTGACACAAATAATTTCGTTTTTAGTATTTCTTATTGCAATATTCCTGCCCTGTGGGATATTCGCGCCTTTCTTTTCAATTATTTTTACACATATTTTTTCTTTTTCTTTATTGTCATATAAACCTATTTCTTTATTTCCCCTAAAAAATATTTCAGAGCTAAACACAATAACCACATCACTGCATCTGTCCAATGCACCGTCTTCGGCCATCTCTGCACTTACAATTGTACTTTTTGTATCCTTAATTTTATTTTTAAAAAAATCAACAGTTACCTTTAGTGTTCCGTCAACGGATCCTCCATCCACTATTACTATTTCACCGGGCAGCGTTTTTTGATGCATAAGACTCTTAAGAAAAGCAGGCATGCTGTCTTCCTCGTTATAGACAGTGGCCACAAAACTAACGTCGTCTCTGACTATCCGTTCATCTTTTTTGCTGTCATTTAAAATATCTTCTTTACGCATTGTCTAATTTATTTTCTGCTTCCTACTTTATGCTGGCTATTTTTTAACTGGCCACCCCGCAAAATATAGTTTCAACGTTTTAAGGTATGTCTGCAGCCTCTTCCTGTTTTGCTTTTTTGCTGTAAAAATGAATAAAACTGTAAATACTATTACCCTGTTTATAACTCCTAAAAAATACAAAAAACTCAAGAGTTCAGCATGGAACAAAGAGTAATTTTTTTTAAAATAAAGTCTTCTGCTCTTCCATATGCCGGCTTCCCTTAATGCATTATTTTTAGAAGCAATGCCGCCATCAGCATGCTCTACTACAAAAAATGGAAAGTAATAATTTTTGTAGCCGTTTTTGCACAGCCTGAAGCATAAGTCGCTGTCTTCGCTGTACATAAAATAATCTTCATCAAAGCCGCCTGCCTTGACAAAGTCTTTCCTTTTTATAAACATAAAAGCTCCGGAGAGCCAATCTACTCCCCTTGCGCTGCCGTGGTTCCACCAGCTAAGAAAATATGCGCCAAAGACAGAAGAGTTTTTAAATAACCTGTATAAAAAATAACTTTCATAAAACTGCCTTGCAAGCGTTGGAAAGGACCTGCAGCTGTACTGGATGGTCCCATCCGGGTTTACAAGCTTTGCTCCAATGGCTCCTACTTTGCTGCCCTTGCTTTTTTCATCATAGAACTTAATAACCTCTTCTGCGCTCCCGCTTATAAACCTGGTATCTGGATTTAAAAAAAGCAGGAACTTTCCATTTGCTTTGCTGGCTCCAATATTGCATGCTTTGCAGAATCCTAAATTTTTACTTTCACCAGTTAAATAAATATTCCCATATTGTTTTGTGAGCCTTTCAATATAATCAGCGCTTCCATCCGAAGAGCCATTGTCAACTATTATCATCTCACAGAAGGCAGTGCCTTTGCTGCAAAGAAAAGAACTAATGCTGTCAACACAGCTTTTTATATAATTTAAGCTGTTGTAATTTACTGTAATGATACTGATGTCTATATTCAACTACGCTCCCCGGTAATGTTACTGATTATTGAAAGTAACTTTTTTTCAAAATTAGAGCTGGAAAATTTCCTGCAGCTTTCAATGGCCCGTTTTCTTACAGCTTCCACATCTACTTCTCCCCTGCATACTTTTAAAGTTATATCTTTAAGCTCGTCCCATCTTTCATATAAGAAACCATCTTCCCTGTCCTTTACGATCTCTTTCTGCCCTCCCTTGCCAATAACTATCGGGATGCAGCCGGAAGCCATTGCTTCAACAGTAGTTATTCCAAAATGTTCAAATTTCTCTGGGTGTTTTTTTTCATCCTCTCCCATCCCGGCACCGTGCCAGAATATAAAAGCTTTAGAAAAAATTTCTACCAGCTCTCCCCACTCTATATTGGTTATGACCTTTACAGGATAATTTTTACTAATATTTTTTATCTTATCAACATATTCCAGATGTTTTTTTCTTTGTTCAACACCTCCAGCCAGATATAGTGTATACCCATTCATTACATCGGGATAATTATCATAAAGGTCAATGAAAGTCTCTGCAAGTTCCAATTGTTTTTTATTGTGGTGTTCCGGGAAAAATCTTCCAACGCTAAGAATTATTTTTTCTTTCTTTCCAACTTTAAAGCTGCCGGTATCTACCGGCGGGAAAAGAAGTGTGCTGTCTTTCTTCCAAAGTTTCCTGATCCAGCTTTTAGAATATTTTGAAATTGAGATAATCTCATCATAAGTTTCTAAAAATCTTAAGTTCTTAGGATACACAGTAAGAAACATCGGGACAAACCCGAGCACTTTTAAAACAATCATTTTAATAAAACCGGTCCTGCTCTCATCATATACAAAAACGCCTAATTTTCTTGAATCTTCTAAATTACTATTTACTTCTGCAGGAATAAATGTATTGGAACAAATAACAACACTGCGGCCTTTTTTGTTAAAATTTTCCGGGAGACATACAACCTTCTTTTCATTCTTATTCAAAATGACAGCCTGCTCGTAAACTACCCTGCCGCCATTATCTGTGCCGCTTTCCAGCACCTTAACGCTGACATTCATTAGCTGAAGACCGCTTCTTTCAGGATTTTTAAGACCTATTCTTAAATTTTTATTTAGCCTGCTTACATCTAAAACTACTCTTCCGCTGCTCCAGCTGCCTCTTCTGAGGAAAAACTTTTTTGGCTCATACAGCCCCTCTCTAATTTTTATTTCCTTAAAGCCACGGCACAGCCTGTCAGCAAATCTGAGAAGCCATCTGGCAGGCAGGCAAAAAAATAGGAGTAAAAACTTATGAATTAATTTAAAATCAACATCAAAACGAGTAGGAAAATAACACAAATACAGATTTTTTTGTCCGTGCCCGGAAAGAGAGCTTAGATAAGTAGCATTTATGAATATATTATAGCCAGCAGTAATTTTGCCGGCATATTCTTCAGATAGAAACGGGAACACCTTTAAATTTACCCTGCTTAAATCTAAATTTAACCTTTCTGATATCTTCCCTAAATCTTCATATATATCAGTAATCAAGTCTACGCTATAGTCTTTCTGCCGGGATAGAATTTCTGCTATTTTACAGCTGTACCGCTCTCCCCCTCCTAATGTTGACAGGTATCTATCGTAAATGCCGATTTTTATCATAAATAAACCCTGCTAAAAATTTCTCATCCAGCTTTTAATAATTTTATCAGAAACTTTCCTGCCTTTTCTGATTTTAAGTCTTGCGGATAAATTTTTAGGCAGCATATAAAAAAGCTCAAAAAAGACTCTTACCCTGACAGGGATATCAACCCTTTTTAGTCTTCTGCCAATTAGAAGATTTGCAGTATAAAAAGCTGCATTCTTTATAGTTGATAAAACAAATAATGTATAGCATCTTAAAAACAAAACCGGCCATCCGCATTTAAAAATCATAAGCAGCCTGTTCCTTACTACATGATATGTAAAGCTGTAGGACCACTCCTTGCCAGTTCCGCAGTGAAGATG
>JAUVXY010000029.1 GCA_030603375.1 Actinomycetes bacterium
AAGAAAAGATTGCATTCTTCACTGGGGTATATGCCACCGGAAGAATTTGAAAATATAAATAATGAAAATATGAAAGGAACTGAGTCCCATCAGCTTATTCTGACTAATTAACTTGGTGTCTAAATTTTGGGGTTCATATCACCTTCCCATGAGTAATCATAATTAAGAAGGTGCATGTATACTCTTTTACTATCCTGCCAGACCTGAACTGTTATAGTGTCTGATTCTGGATTAATTGAAACTGGCTGACTGCTTAGTTGGTTCTTTATAAGAATCCCCAGATTATTTCTTGCATATATATTTCTTGAGATTGTATCTTCTGAATAATCAAAATAAAAAAGTCCATCTTTAATTGGGTCTTTGCTACAGTAAATATAACCCGCCATATAATCATTCCAACCATTTTTTAAGTTTCTAAGCTCATGTCTATCGGCTGGCTTTCCTTCCTCGTTTCTTAATCCCATCTCACCTAATACAATTAGCGTACCACCCTCTTCTGCATATGAAAGAAGAATATTAACTTCTCTATCTGAAAGCATGATTGCTCCCGGTACAATTATTACTTCATACTTTGAAAGTTCAGATATGTCTAGCTTCTTCTGGCAATACTCCAGTTCATCTCCAGCAATACAAACATCATACTGTATATTTAAATCTGTAAGAGCAAGAGCTGCGGCATAAAAACTCCTGTGATCAAAATGTGTAATACTAAAGTATCTATAATTTACTGCAGGATATATAACTGCAACATTTGCAACTGAGCTTAACTTTGAGAACTGAAATATTTCTCTGTTACTTAAGTAAAAACGATTATATTTACTTATTATCCCTGATGTTGCTGGAGGGTAATTAAGATCAAAAAACTGCTCTTTGTTAGCAAATGCTTCTGCCATAGCCAGGTGAATAAAATTTTCGAAAGCAATTTGTTTTGATATTAATGTATGTCTTTGTTTTTGCAGTATCAGCATTGTCATATCACTTACACTTGTCAATTCAGGTTTGCCTGTTAAAGCATAGACTATTTTATACTCTGGAATATTTTTCCTTTTAGGGAAGAATGGCTCTTTTATTTGCTGCTCAAATAACAATGACTCATCAACATAGGCAATGTGACCCGAGGGAATATCTACATATTCCTGAGTTGAAAATGGAAAGTAAGAGCAAGCTAACATAAAGCCTGAACTGGGAATACCTGTAAATTTTAATTCCTTATTGTATTTTTGCTTTCCGTATTCTTTAAGCTCTCCTGTTAAGTTTCTCATAAACTCTGCTGTTTCTGTAATTAAGAACTCATTAAAATCAAAAAGAAGGCTTTCTTTCCATTCTTCTTTTGAAAAATCTTCTATGCCTCTGGTTTCTAAGCCATAATTTTCTATCAGATAATTAGCATAATTGAAACTTTCGATATTGACAATTCCATATTGCCCTAGTTGTTCCGGGGTGTATTTGCTTTTAAGATAGCCTCTAAATTTTTTCAGCGTTAATTTAGAAAATTCTCCTTTGTTATTAATTATATACTCATGAAAATGAAAATCATCATAGTAAATTCCATCTGCTCCAGCGTCAATGGTTTTTTTTGAGACGCTCCTGATAAAATTCTGCCAATTTGGATCTAATAAGTTGTATGAGGCCATGTTCTCCACTATACCAATTTCTGAAACAATGTGAGGAATTATGTTTCCACTGATGTCAATTGCTTCTGAACCTTCAAGACTATATATTTCTTTATATTCCTCAACCCTCTCAGGCAAAAATTCAGATAAGCCAAGTAGATTTACATAACCCAGATATATTAAACCATTGTTATGTGCCTCACCTATCTCTTCCTTTAGGTACCCCCACTCTATAGGAGAAGTTGCCCAACTGCCCCTTCCAATAACTGTAGCATTTACTTGGAGTGCTCTTTGTATATTGGTATTGTAGTCCTCGGGCCCGCCTGACCAGGCATATGTCTGTGGTGTTTTTTCCCAGTCTCTGTGGGGTATAAATTCTACCTCTGCAAGAGACTCCCCTGGTAAGGTTTCTACTGGTTGTTGAATGCAACTACTGGTTGAGATAACATTGATTATCGGTATCCCCAATAGCACCAATATGCCTTTGTGTTTTGTGAGTTTCATCATGATTTATTATTTCTCTTTTAATTCAACTTTTAAAAATTTCTCCTTAATAGTAGGAAAGAATCAGTTTCTAAACATAATAAATTCATTTCCAACACTAAATTTATTAAATTTAAGTAAATATTACTTTTTCTTTTTTAAAATTCAAGTAATACATAAATTTCCCATTAAAAAATTGCTATCTTAACTTGATTGGAGTTAAGGATGAAAAAGAAATAAAAGACCAAGCTGTTAGAACCACCTTAGGGAAGGATACCATTGGTAATCATTTAAGGGTGGTATATTTGGGTAAAGGCAGGAAAACTCTGTGTTTATAAGAAAAATCGTTCAGAATGGCTCCTCATCTTGGACGCTTTTAGAACTCCAGGGATACTAAATATATGTATAAATTATAAATATTTACCAGAACTAAATAGATTAGGTATCTGAATCATGTTTTAGTCCATATAAATTTTATTGTTCTAAAATCTTTTTGAGATTTTCCCCTTCTTCTCTAACATGCTCATTATGCATTTCAATTTTGGTTTCCATTTCTTTTTTAGACAATTTATAGAATAAATCTCCAGCTCTTAAATAACTTTTAGCTATGAAAACAGAATTCAAACCTTTAGTTTCAATTAGCCATTCAAATCTCGGTGCTACTAATGATATAGGAAAAGAATATTTAAACACAATTTTTCTGTTTTGAATAACTTCACCAATGGTTCCCTTAAGTTTAAATACTTTTCCTCTCACAACCTCTTCACCATACCAGTTAGAACCTGATTCCATTGGTTTTCCTTTGGTCCATTTAAATAAAATATGGTCCTGAGGATGCCAAGCTTTATAATTTTTTTCAAGGTTGGTGAAGAACTCCCAAATTTTTTCAGGTGTAGTTTTTATTTCTATTGAACCACTTAATACCAATTGGCTAAACAATGACATATTTTGATCCTCCTAATATTGAATTAACTCTTGTATAGCATATTACATTTTTTATCCCTTTCATACATGTTATGAATTTAATACCTAGATACTCTTTATGCCATGTCCTTTTCATTTATTCAGATACTGGATATTTATTAAGAGTTTTATGTTTGGAACGGGATGCCCCGTTGTTGGCAAAGAGCCCGAAGAGCCTATTAATATGGCTCCCCGGACTGGTCAATGTTGATAACACTTTAGATCATTCTTTCGAGGAAAATAAATAAAAGTAAAATTATTATTATAACTAAAAATACATTTGACAATTGTACTCTATATTGAGTACAATTGGACTCAAAAAGGAGCGCAATTGTTAGAATCATTATACATTTCAAAATCAAAAATTAGGCAGGATTTACTTGCTCTCTTTTTTACTAACCCGTCTCAAAAATATTACCTAAGACAGTTAGAGCGTATGCTGGGCTATTCTGCAGGAAGTATAAGAAGAGAGCTTTTAAATTTTAAAAAGGATAGCCTGTTTAATACAGCTAGAGAGGGTAACCTGCTGTACTATTCATTAAATAAAAACCATCCTCTCTTTGAAGAAATTAAAAGTATTGTTTCAAAAACTGTTGGTGTTGAACAAAGTCTGAGAAAAATTCTAACCTCTATAAAAAATATAAACTTTGCCTTTATTTATGGATCTTTTGCATCAAAAAGTGAAAAAGCCGCAAGTGATATTGATCTTATGGTTATAGGTTCCCCTGACACTTCTCACTTAAATGAAAAAATAGCAGCACTTGAAAAAAAGCTTAAAAGAGAAATAAATCCCATAATATATTCCTTAGATGAATATAGAACTAAAAAAAAGAATAGAAGTGGCTTTATTGTGGAACTGCTCAGCAACCCAAAAATAATGCTAATAGGTGATGAAAATGATCTATAAAGATTCAATAAATTCACTTCTTAATGACGGATTAATTAAAAAATGTCCTACAGATTATAAAGTAATAAAAAACCTGATAAATAGAGCTTACCATGATATCAATACTGCTAAAAGAAATATAGAAGATGATACCGATTGTACATATAATTATGCATATAACGCACTCCTGCATTCTGGCTTAGCTTTGATGTTTAGTAAGGGATTTAGACCAGATATTAAAAATAAGCATTTAACAATCGTAAGATTTACAAAAATTATGCTGGGCAGTAGATTCAATAAACTTATCAATGACTACGACTTTATGAGAAGAAAGAGACACCAATTTATTTATGAACCAGATATTCCCTGTTCAACAAAAGAAGCTGGAGATTCAATAATAACTGCCGAAAAATTTGTAGATTTAATTAGCAACCTTACAAAAGAAAAAAGTCCAAGAGAAGAACTTGATTTTTAAAACTTTATAAGATATGTGTGGTTTAAAATAATCAATAGTATCTAATCTTAATTAATTTTTTATATAGTTTGGCTCCCCGGGTAGGACTTGACCACACTACTGCCTATTATTTTAATTCCCCTGGCTGCTTAAGGAATGCGCTTATGCACCAAATTTTAATCTCTAAAAAATTTTAATATTTTAACTTACCTTAATACCTTAAAGTTTTAATAAAATATTTTTGACAGTTCGTACAGATCAAAATTCATAGGCTTCTGCCCTTTTAGAGCTTCAGCTATCGGAACAGCTGTTACTTTTTCATTCTTTATGCAAACCATATTATTAAATTTACCCTGATGCACTAAATCCACTGCTCCAACTCCAAGTCTTGTAGCAACAATTCTATCAAAGGCCGTAGGCTTTCCTCCCCTTTGAAGATGCCCCAGTATAGTAACTCTGGTCTCATATCCTGTTCTTTTCTCAATCTCCTGTGCAATCAGCTTGCCTATTCCGCCAAGCTGGACATGGCCAAAATTATCAACTTTTACAGAGACCGTAACTTGTTTTTCTAACTTTTCAGGCTTTGCTCCTTCTGCAACTACAATTATGCTAAAATCTTTTCCTCTTTCTCTTCTCTTCTCAATTACATTTACTATCTTGTCATAGCTAAATTTTTCTTCAGGAATTAAGATAACATCTGCTCCGCCAGCAAGCCCGCCATAAAGAGCAAGCCATCCTGCATCCCTGCCCATAACTTCTACTATCATAATCCTGTGATGAGATGAAGCAGTAGTGTGAAGCTTATCAATGCTGTCAGTCACTATCTCTACTGCAGAATCAAAACCTATGCAATAATCAGTGGATATTATATCATTGTCTATGGTCTGCGGGATCCCAACTCCTTTTATATTATACTGGCTCAGTCTGTTAAGAACGCCATTAGTATCATCGCCGCCAATAGTTATCAATGCATCCAGTCCAAACTTTTTTATATTTTCTTTTACTTTTTCAACGCCGCCTTCTATCTTAAAAGGGTTTGTTCTTGACGTTCCAAGCATGGTTCCGCCTTCATATAAAATTCCTGAAACCGAATCCTTGCTTAAATCAAATCCTAAGCCGCTAACAAGACCGTCCCACCCATTTCTTATTCCAAAAACTTTATATCCATACATAGATGACCTAACATATACGGCCCTTATAGCAGAATTAATTGCAGAAGAATCTCCTCCACCTGTCAGAACTCCTATTTTTTTTATCATTTTTACCCTTCTCCTTTTTTTACTTTTACTATTTCTCTAAAATCCAGCAAAATTCAAAATGTATATCCCTTATAAAATATACTACAATATTTTTATTTGTTAAATTATTTTAGCTTCTTAGTCATAATTTCGTTTACCATCTTAGGATTTGCCTTACCCTTTGTCCTGGCCATAACCCTGCCTATTAAAAATCCAATGGCTTTTTTCTTGCCGTTTTTGTACTGCTTAACTGTGCCGGGATTTTCTTTTATAATTTCTTCAATAATATCTTCCAGCAAACCCCCGTCGCTTATTTGCTCAAGCCCCATTTTTTCAATAATCACCTGAGGGCTTTCCCCGGTCTTAAACATTTCTTCAAACACTGATTTGGCAATCTTTGAATTTATCTTGCCCCCATCTATTATTTTTAGCATACTGGCAAGATTGGCAGGTTTAATTTTGCTATCATTTATATCTATTCCTTCCTTATTTAAAAGAGCACTGAAATCACCCATTATCCAGTTGCTGATATTCTTGGCATTGCTGTAAAGTTTACAGCAATCTTCAAAGTAACGTGCGACTTTTTTATCATTAGATAAAAAACTGCTGTCATATTTTGGTAGATTGTATTCTTTTTCAAATCTTTCAGCTTTCTCTGCCGGAAGTTCGCCAATGGTGCATCTTACTTCATCCACAACTTTACTTTCAATATGCATTGGAACAAGGTCGGGCTCAGGGAAATATCTATAATCATGCGCCTCTTCCTTCGAGCGCAAGACCTTGGTCATATTTGTGTTGTTGTCATAATGCCTTGTTTGTTGAATTACTTTTCCCCCGGACTCTAATAAATTTGTCTGCCTTTCTATTTCATACTGCAGCCCTTTCTGCAAAAATTTAAATGAGTTCAAATTTTTAATCTCAGTTTTTGTGCCAATCCTTTCCTCACCAACCTTCTTTACTGAAATATTAGCATCACACCGCAGACTTCCTTCTTCCATATTGCAATTGCTAACACCACGATAAAGTATCAGATTCCTGAGTCTGATCAGGTATTCCTTTGCCTCCTCCGGAGATTTTATGTCTGGCTCTGTTACTATTTCTATTAGCGGGGTCCCTCCCCTGTTAAAGTCAACTATACTTGCCACTGATTCGCTTATTCTCCCAGTTCTTCCCGTATGCAGAAGTTTTCCTGTATCCTCTTCCATGTGAACTCTTGTTATTCCAACTCTTCTGACGTAATCGCCCATATCAACATCTAAATATCCTCCAACCCCCAAAGGTAAATCATACTGGGATATTTGATAATTCTTTGCCTGATCAGGATAAAAATAGTTTTTTCTATGAAAAATTGTATATTCCCTTATTTTACAATTCACAGCAAGAGCAATTTTTATTGCATATTCTATTGCTTTTTTATTTACAACAGGAAGCGAGCCCGGATGCCCAAGGCAAACAGGACAGGTATGGACATTGCTTTCTTCGCCAAAGGAGAGTTTGCACCCGCAAAACATTTTTGTATTGGTGGAGAGTTCAATATGTGTTTCAAGCCCTATCACCGATTCATATTTTTTAGACATAAATTAAGCCCTCGCCTGTATATTCCAAACTTTTAAATTGATACTTCTACTATAAAATATTTGGTTTCTTGTCAAAGCCAACAGCCCTTTCTATGTTGTATGCAGCTTTAAGTACATTATCTTCTCTCAGTATATCCCCTATAACCTGAAGCCCGATAGGCAAGCTGCCCTCCGGTGATAGCCCCACAGGAATTGACACTGCAGGCAAACCTGCTAAGTTTACAGGTATTGTGCAAATATCTGACAGATACATTGTAAGGGGATCGTCCAACTTTTCACCAGCCTTAAATGCAGTAGTCGGAGATGTTGGTGAGATTAATACATCATATTTTTTAAAGGCTTTCCTGAAATCATCAATTATCAAAGTCCTGACTTTCTGAGCCTTTTCATAGTATGCGTCATAATACCCTGCTGAAAGGCAGTATGTACCTATCATTATTCTTCTTTTGACTTCATCGCCAAAACCTTCAGATCTGCTCTTTTTATACATTTCACGAAGAGTCTTTGCTTCCTTGTTTCTATGCCCATACCTTACTCCGTCAAACCTTGATAAGTTAGAACTAGCCTCTGATGGTGCAATAATATAATATACGCTCAATGCATATTTAAGATTTGGAAGTGAGATTTCCTCAACCTTTGCCCCAAGTTCTTCCAACTTCAATAAAGCTGCATTTACTGTACTTTTTACTTCTGCATCTATTTCTTTTACCATTAGTTCTGCTGGCACACCAATCCTCATATTCCTGACATCATCTTTTAAAAAGCTTTTAAAATCTGGATTTTTTCTGTTAATAGATGTTGAATCATTTTCATCATGTCCGCAAATTACATTCAGCAGGCCTGCACAATCTTCCACATCTCTTGTTAAAGGACCAATCTGGTCCAGCGAAGAAGCAAAGGCAATAAGCCCATACCTTGATACTGCACCGTAAGTTGGCTTAAAGCCGACAACCCCGCAAAGTGATGCAGGCTGTCTTATTGAACCACCAGTATCGGAACCAATCGAGCATACAGCCTCGCCAGCTGCTGCACTGGCTGCGGGACCGCCGCTTGACCCGCCGGGAACTCTTTCGGTATCCCAGGGATTGCTGACATTTCCAAAATAAGAATTCTCATTAGATGATCCCATGGCAAATTCATCCATATTAGCTTTTCCGGTTAATATATATCTTTGTTCTTTTAACTTTTTAATTACTGTGGCATCATATATTGGAATATAATTTTTTAAGATCCTTGAAGCGCATGTGGTTATTATATCCTTTGTACAAATATTGTCCTTTACAGCAATAGGGATACCTGTAAAATCACCTATTCTGCCGCCCCTGCCTATGTACTCATCCACCGCTGCAGCTTCTTCCATCATTTTTTCTTTTTCTACTCTGATATATGAGTTTGTCTTGCTTTCAACACGGTTTATCCTTGACAGAACGCTTTCAGCAATATCTGCACATGATATTTCTTTTTTTACAAGCATGTTATGCAATTCATGTGCTGTCATATAATAAAGTTCCAATAAAACACCCTTCCTTAATCTATTTTTGGCACCTTAAAACCACCATCGGAAACCTCGGGAGCATTTTTTAGAGCATCTTCTTTTGGTATTGACTTCTTTACAATGTCATCCCTGAATACATTTTTTATTTCAATAACATGAGATGTTGGAAGTATTTTTTCCGTATCTACTTTGCTTATTCTGGCAACATGATCAAGTATCCTATCCAGCTGAACAGTAAATTTTTCCAGCTCCCCATCGCTAAAATCCAGCTCAGCTAACTTTGCGATATGTTCTATATCTTTTCTTTCAATTTTTCTCATAACACCATTTTACACTACCCGCTGGCAATTACAAAAAATACACTCAAACACTAAAATATTAGTAGACTATTCTAACAAATTTCCAGCACAATTGATAATATATCCTTATAATTTCCACTGCCCCATTAATATCAGTATTAAAATCAAATTGTACACAGAATGTAAAAAAATTACAGGAAGCAAAGACTTTGTTTTTTCAAATATATACGCCATAATCCAGCCAATAGTCATCAGTGGAATAAAACTATACATTTCAATATGAGCAAGCGCAAACAGAAAAGAAGACAGAAATAGTGCAGCACTGACTCCCCAGCTTTTTTTAAATGCTGAATATAAAAATCCTCTAAAATAAATTTCCTCACAAAATGGCGCCACTAATGCTACCACCACTAACAATATGGTGGCAGACACACTTCTGTTGCTGATAAGCTCTTCAATTTTACTGGCTGGAGCTTCTATATTAAATAGCTGATTCATAATAGAAACATATAAAAAACTAATAAAAAAAATGGCCAGAAGTGAAATAAAAGTATACCAGATAGTCTTAATTATGCTGTAGCGCCTGAGGCCCAGATCTTTAAAGCTCGCACCCCTCCAGAATATTGCAAAAAACCATACAACAGCCAGCATCGAAAATACCTGAATTCCATAAAGGACAGAAAAGCTTAAATTATTTATATTAGAAATGTTTAGAAGTTGTTCTTCGCTCAATGCCTGAAACAATTTTGAAGACCCAAAATAGACAACAGCCAGCAGAACCGCCAAAGAGATTATAGAAACTATACCATCTCTGGCACTCCATTTTATATTTAACTTTCTATTATTTTTTACATCCACATCTAAACTAATTTTTCTTTCTTTTTATTATGAACCCATAACTCCTGGGTCAGTTCAGGGACAATTCTCTATGCATAACAATTTTATCCCTCTACCATACCCTTAAACTCTTCCTCCGAAACAGTCCTGATATTATATTTTTTAGCATCTTTTAACTTGCTTCCCGGATCTTCTCCAACTACCACTATATCTGTGCTTCCGCTTACGCTGGAAGTTACCCTGCCGCCAAATTTCTCAATAATATCCTTAGCCCTGCTTCTTGTAAAATGAGCGAGCTTTCCAGTCAGTACAAAGGTCCTATTCTTGAAATCCTCTTTTTCCTCAACCTTTTTTAGCTCTGAACTGAAGTTAACTTTAGCCTTCCTTAACTTTTCAATTATTTCCAGATTTTGTTTCTGCTTAAAAAATGCCACTATGCTTTGTGCAATTCTGGGTCCGATCTCGTTAATTCCCTCGAGATCCTCATACCTGGCTTTTGCCAGCTCATCTAAATCCCTGTAGTGTTCAGCAAGCACGTTTGCTACATGTGAGCCAGCAAATCTTATGCCCATTGCATAAAGAAGTCTTGAAAGCGGTCTTTTTTTACTTTCCTCAATTGCATCAAGTAAATTTTTAGTTGACTTCTCCTTAAAATTTTCTAACGAACATATATCTTCGTACTTCAAATAATAAATATCTGAAGAATCTTTTATAAGATCTCTGTCCAAAAGCTTGCCAACTACTGCAGGACCCAATCCTTCAATATCCATGCCGCCTCTGGATGCAAAATGAATAATTTTTTCATGCTGCTGTGCAGGACAGGCAAGAGAGTTACACCTCATTATGACTTCGCCTTCCGGTTTTATTACATCAGCACCACAGACAGGACACCTGGCAGGCATCTTAAATTCTTTTTGGCTCCCGTCTCTTCTTTCTTTTATAACTTTTATTATTTCCGGAATCACATCACCAGCTTTATGAATCAGCACCCAATCCCCTATTTTTGCATCTTTCCTTTTAATTTCATCTTCGTTATGCAGTGTTGCACGGGAGATTGTTGAACCTGCTATGGTAACCGGCTCCAAATCTGCAACAGGCGTAAGCGCACCTGTTCTCCCCACATTTACTTTTATATCCAAAATTTTTGTTGTACCCTGCTCGGGAGGAAATTTGTATGCTATGGCCCACCTTGGATTCCTTGAAGTATTACCTAATTTTGATTGGAGCCTGAAATTATTTACTTTTACTACTATGCCATCCGTCTCATAAGAAAGCTCTTTCCTCCTGTCCCTCCAGCCTTCACAGTATTGTTTTATCTCATCGGAGGTTGCTGCCTTTTTAATATTTGGATTTATTCTAAAACCAATTTCCCTTAAATAATTTAGCATATCATACTGATTCCCAACGCCTGTTTCGTTGCCGCCAGTAACTCCGTATATAAATATGTTTAAATTTCTCCTGGCAGTATTTTTTGGGTCAATCTGGCGAAGTGACCCTGCTGCCGCATTTCTTGGGTTGGCAAAAATTGGCTGGCCGCTTCCCTCCCTCTCTATATTTATCCTGTTAAACTCCTCCTTTGCAAGATATACCTCTCCTCTTACTTCAAGTCTTTTGGGAATAGTAAACCCTGTGCCGCGCATAAGCCTGAGTGGAATTGATTTTATAGTTTTAAGGTTTGAAGTTATATCTTCTCCTACCACGCCATTTCCTCTTGTGGCACCCCTCAAAAATTCACCATTTTCGTAAACAAGTGATACGGCCGACCCATCTATTTTAAGTTCGCATACAAATTCAATTTCACCTTCGCCCGTTGATAAATCCTTATGCACCCTTTTTAGAAAATCCTTTAGCTCATCGTAATTAAATACATCCTGCAGGCTTAACATCTTGTCTCCATGCTCTACAGTTGAAAAGCCGCCTTCTATCGGAGCTCCCACCCTTTGAGTAGGAGAGCTGTCTGTTATAAGATCAGTAAACTTTTTCTCCAGATTGCATAGATTTCGCATCAGTATGTCATATTCTGCATCACTTACAATAGGATTATCTTTTATATAGTAATAATAGTTATGCTTGTTTATTTCATCCCTCAATTTTTCTACAAGAACCCTGGCTTTATCTCTGCTGACATCTTCTATGTTAATATTTAGA
>JAUVXY010000113.1 GCA_030603375.1 Actinomycetes bacterium
TATAGTTGATAAAACAAATAATGTATAGCATCTTAAAAACAAAACCGGCCATCCGCATTTAAAAATCATAAGCAGCCTGTTCCTTACTACATGATATGTAAAGCTGTAGGACCACTCCTTGCCAGTTCCGCAGTGAAGATGCCTTACAACAGAATCAGGAGTAAAAAACATTTTCCATCCTTTGAGCCTTGCCCGCCAGAACAGGTCTATATCCTCGTAATAAGTAAAAAAGCTCTCATCAAAGCAGCCTGCATCTTCCAGCATCTTCCTGTCAATTAAAAGACTGCTCCCGCTTACGGCAAATACTTCTTCTGTGTTTCCATACTGGCCCTCATCAAAGCTAAGATATCCCCTGTCCCTGCTATAGAACAATTTGTTTATTTTCGTACCACAGCTGTTTATTATATCTTTTCTGCAGTTGAAATAACTTTTAGGTATCTTTATCTTTATCTCTCGCGGATTCCCGCCTATCTTTAGGTCATAAAGAATTTCTTCGCCAACTACTATTTGTAAATTATTTGAAGAAAGATACGAGGATGCCCTAAACTTCATTATTATATCCTCATTCAGATTTTCCAATGGAACTGCTAAAACAGCATTATCCTGTGTCCACCGATAAATGCTGCCTTTGCTATCGGAAGCAGGCGGATAAAACCCGTCTGAATATTTTATGTTCATTTCGCCATTTTCTTTTTCGCGCAATATCTCAACATCAGATATCTTTACCCCAAGCCTGCCTATGTCTTTTCTCTTCTTTAATTCCCCCGGGCTTATGCTTGCAGCAACAAATTGAACAGGCAAGTATGGATAAGAAAAAACTACTCTTGAACCTACGGCGCCTATATGCGAACTTTTTGGATGCTGCCTGAAAATATGAAGCATCTCGCTTAGCCAATCTTCCTCAACCATGCAATCATTATTTACAAGAGCTACGTAGCTTCCTTTAGCCTTCCTTATGCCTTCATTGTTTCCGCCAGCATACCCATAGTTATTAGAGAGGGGCACTATTTCCACCATGGGAAATTCATTTTTTACAAAATCTACGGACCCGTCTGACGAACCGTTGTCAACCATTATTGTTTGTATTTTTTCAGAGGGGTAACTAAGATTTAATATAGAATTAAAAAGACCGCTCAGAAATTTCCTGCCATTATAATTTACTGTAACAATAGATATTAAGGGATCATCGTCCTGAACCAATTAAAAAACTCACCTTACCTTTAATTAAAATTTTAGCCTCTGGAGAGTATAATCACTCCTGCTGTAATTACAAGCGCTCCTATCCAGCGGATAGGGTTTACATCTTCTTTCAGTATAAATCTGGAAAGAATAAGGACAAAAACATAGCTGGACCCTATAAAAGGATAAGCAAAGCTCAGGTCAACTGAAGACAGCACAACCAGCCAGACAACAGCAGAAACCATATATAAAAATAAGCCAAACAATACCAGCGGACTTTTAAATATCGCAGAAAACAACTGCCCCAATTCGCCAAATCCATTCAAGCTTACAATCCCTATGCGATTCATCCCAAGTTTGAGCAAAATTTGGCCCGCTACTGCTATAGATATGCTAAGTAAAATGAGAGGTATGGATTTTGCTAAACTCAAAGTCTTGCTCTCCTTTTTCATCTAATTATAAATTTACAGTTTTTTAGCTAAATAATATTTACTTGATATTGTAAGCCCCATAATTCTATCAATATTTTCAAAACTTTTAAACAATGTTTGCAGCTTCTGGTCAAGATTTAATGGCAGCCCGGATTTAGATTCAATACTCTCAAACAATTCCCTCAAACTTTTAACGTCATAGCCTAAATTCTTAATTTCTGCCTTAAGCGTATTAAATATGTTAAAATAAATCAGCAGCATCCTCTCCCTGTTTTTGCGATTCAGCTCATTTATCTCACTGTTTATCTGGAGCTGGATATTATTGTTAACTGCCTTCATAGACTCATTATAACTTTTTCTCAAATTTTCAAAATACATGCTGGTAAGCAGATACACATATTTTCTAAGCTTTCCTCTTATAGTTTTATCCTCAGCCAGTTCCTTTGATTTTAGCACATCCAATTTGCTTAGAAGCTTCAATTCTTTAAAATTTTCTTTGTTAAGCTTTATTTGGAATAGTTCAAATAGTTCATTTTTACCATATATTTCGCCTGCTTTTTCCATACCTTCACCATTGCCGCTGTCTTCAATTTTATCCCACATACCCTTATCCATTATCTGAAAATCTGCATTTTTTAAAATATATTCAATCGTAAAATCATCAACCATGCTGTCTCTTCTGCTGGCTATCTGTTCGCCGCCAAAAGCGCTGGACAACCCTCTTGTTTCCGGCATCATAAAAAACAGCAGGCCTTCGCTTTTTAGTTTTGCGCTTAAAACATTTACAAGATCATAAAAAAACTTTGGAGTGATTTCAGAAAAAGCATCTTTTACAATTATTCCATCAAATTTATATCTTTTTGCCATCTTAGATTTTATTAACCCGACTTTATCTAAAATCTCATGCCCAACTTTTTGCTTTTCAATACTTTCGTCCACTTCTAAATAGGATATCTTCCCAAGATATTTATCGCCAAAGAGACGTACGTCCTTATACTTATTATTGGTTAATACTAAAACATTTGTAGTGTCCTCAAAATTTTTCCTTACAATAGTTGAAATCTTGCTATTTTGCAGGTCTATCATCCACATTATCTTCTTTTTATCCACTGCGTAATCTGCATTAATACAATACTTAACTAACGGCCTTGACACATTTTCCCAATAAAATCTTGGAGCAATTTTATTTAAATTCTTTTTATAAATCTCCCGCAGGCTCTTGTTTGTGAGCATGCTTTCCATTACCCTTGCTAATTGATGGGCGTCTCCATATTTTATTACTTCACCAATATTTTTTTCCTTTAACATCTTTGCTATTGAGTCGCCTTCTGTTGTAATAATAGGAAGCCTTGCCCATATATAGTCTATTACTCTTGTCCTAAATGAAAATTCTGTCTCAATTCTTTCCTGGTGTATTGACAGGCCAACATCTGCCTCCATAAGGAAATTTTGTCTTTCCTTGTAAGGTGTCCACTCATTAAAAAAAGCATACTTCCCAAACAAATCAAGTTCTTTGCTCAGCCTTATAGCTTCAATACATTTTTTCATCTCAGGCAGTCTGGGATCCGGGTGCCTGGTTCCTATAAACAACATCTTTACATCTTTTCTGCTTCTTGTTATCTCCCACAGCGCCTTAATTGCAGTTATTGGATCAAGCCAATTCCAGATGCCTCCGCCCCACAAAGCAATTTTGTCATCTTCTTTAATATTTGGAATTACCCCTTTTGCAACTTCTTTTGTATGCTCCGGAGCATCCTGTGGAATCCCAAAGGGGACAACATCTATCAATTTTCTAAGAGTACTGTCCTTATCATAAGTATATGGATTTATTCTTCCAACAGCATTTAACATGCCTATCCAATAATCCCTCTGCTTTTCACTGGCGCACATAAAGAAATCCCCTATAGCAAACTGCAATTTTAGCATATGTAAATTGTTTTTATCGATCCTGATCCTGTCTGACATATTATCATTTTTATACATCTCAAGACTCTCTAAGTTAAAAGGGTTGTAAAGATCAACTATAATTTTGCCGGTAAAATTTTTTAAAAAAGGAAGATAATAAAGAATATGGCCCTGGATTAATATAATATCCATATTTTCAGAATATCTTCTCAGGATTTTGTAGCTATTTGTACTATATTGTATAGTCTTAAAACCTTCTATATTAATGTCTATCTTATTGGGAGCTGCAAGAGTAACATCGAGGTAGCCAGACAAAACCTTTGCAAATTCATAGCACCTTATTCCGGGTCCAGCCATATTTTTCCCTATAACATCCTGGCTGATTATTAAAATTTTGGCAGTACTGCCTTTCTTACCCAACTTTTTTGCCATAAAATCTCCTTTTGGTCCATAAGCTAATTTTAATTATACTCATTAGCAATTTTACTATTATTTATTTAATTTTTAAAATAATATAATTTTTACCTGAGATCCCTGGTCCGAATTTATATTTTTTAATCTCAATTTACTTATAGCCAGATAATTTTTTACTTTCACCGCTAAATTGTAAGGGGAAAAAATAAAATTTAAAAAATATGCATACATCAGCGGCAGAATCTGATCTCTTGTGGCTTTACCGGAAACCCATCTGAATTCTTCTTTTATAAATTTCCTTAAAAAATTAAAAAAACTCATATTAATAACTGCGCATCTTATTCTATTTTTATGATAATACTTGTAAAACTTTCTGCTAAATTTCTTAACAGATGCCCCTTCAAAATGCCTTGAAATACTGCATGGGTTCACCACTACCTTTCGCCCGGATCTTTTTATTTTAATGCAATAATCAAGTTCCTCATACTAGGCCGGCCTGTATCCTGCATCAAAACCGCCAATCTTTTTAAAAATTAAAAACTTTGT
>JAUVXY010000001.1 GCA_030603375.1 Actinomycetes bacterium
CTCATCATCTCCCTGGATCTCAAGCAGGCAAATATCCCTGATCAAATCCAATAACTTATCTGCAGACTTTTTATCTTTAACAATAGGATCAGCCTGCACATATTTAACCAATTGGTCGATATCAGGAGCTGTGTGATTCAAGTTCTTCAAAATCAAACCTCCTATAAATTTTCAAAAATTATTAATAAAATAATATTATTAATCTTCTGCTCTATAATGACCACTAATTGTCTGGAGATACTGCTATAGAACTCAGGTTAAAATTTTTTTAATCCCCCTATAACTTATCTGATCTTTACAATAATAAAATTTTAATCAATTTGACGCCCAATCAAAATACCCTCAAATAACCACAGCTAAATCAATCTCAAATTAAGCAGAGACTCGGAGCCATCTAATAATTGTAATATGTAAGATTGTAAATCATAAGTTGATCAGTAGTGAGTTGTAAAAAGGTTTGGTACCAACCAACTGCCATTCTTATTTTAGGTGGATAGATAGCATAACCACCCCCAATTTACGCTATTGGGTTTCGGGCTAACCTGCCTCACGGCAGTTTCACACTTGCTCCACTGTCTCTACTATTCTTCCTTAAAATTTACCTTATTTCTAAGATTTGCAATATGGATCTGAGTTATAATAGTTCTTATTTTTCTAATATTTTCCTGATAATCATCATAAACCTGTTTAAAAGAATGCTTTGGTTTATGCACTATATCCCGCTCTTCTTTATGGATTATGCGCTTATAGGCAGAGTCAATAACTCTTTGGGATATTATTTCAATATCAGTAAGAAGGTTTTTCCTGATCTCCAATGCTTCTGCGATACTTATTTCTTCTCCGTCCTGATCGATCTGATATTTAAAATTTGCTTCCTGTATCGCCTGATTAAGCTTTACTCTTTTAATCTTTAACTTCTTTAATCTATCCTCTTGCTTTTTTTGATCAAAATCCTGGGCTGGCTCTCTTTCCTCTTCCTCCCTATTATTAAAGAACCTGTCACCTCTGTCTTGATCGCCCTGGGTTAACTTTTTAAGGAGTTTTATATTGCGGTCATATTCATTCCTTAACTCAATAGCTTCAAACAAATATAGATTTCCTTTATCATCGGGCATCACTCACCATCTCTTTATCTATTGTTTAATAATTCTTCATAAATATTATATAGTAGTTTGATGTATTTGCACAATTGACTATAAGCATAATTATAATTCTGATTATAATGTAAATATTAATAATCATCTCCAGGCTTTTTGATCTTTTAAGTCAAGGTCCTGTAGATTCTATGAAATAATTTATGGTTAATTACTCTGGGGTCCTCTGTTTGGAAAGTCTATCATAGAATTTGCAGCTTCCTTATAATAGATAGGCTTTTTCTTAAATCTAATAGTAAGATCAAGCCTTTCTGATAATGGGGTTAATATTTTCTTTGAGGATATTTCTTCAAGATCTTTTTCAATTTAATTTCATTTATCCGGGCATCTTCCCAGCAACATTTTATAGATCTTCTCATTCGTGGCAGCAATTCGCTTATATTCTTTGTATTCTTTTTCTTTTTCCTCAGGCGTTCGTTTATCGATAAAACCTATTTTGGCCATAGTTTCTTCAAGTGAAATTAATTGAGAAGTACCGTTTTCTATCTCCCTTACACCTTTGTCCAGTATTAGTTTTTCCTCTTTAACTCTTTTATCCACAGTTTTTGAGGAATACCCGAAGAATGTCATCTCGTACAATGAATGGGCTACTGTATCTGCATTTCCATAAACTTCAAGACATTTATCTAATACATTAAAATTTAGCCATTCATCCCAGGAAGTCATCTCAAGTGCATAATGATTTTTATCACCCTTTATTATACCGAATACATCAAAAATAGATGTACCTGGCTCAATGCAATTCTCTATTTTTGCCACAATAAGGGTAATCAGTGGTTTGCAATGCCCGGGTTTGAGTGTCTTTAATCCTTCAAGCACTTTTTTATAAGCTTCATAAGCGCCATCTTTATGATCGTATTCCTCATTAAGCACAGCCCACACATGATCGTAATTTACAGAATTTATTAGCTCCTTAAAAATCATTTTGTCACCATAAAAAATAAATATCAGCTTTCTATTTTATACAGCCTGGGTCTTTTATTAAGAAAATCATAAGAATGAAAACTAAACTAATTATGTAAATCTATTTTCCCTCATATAGATCTTTTAATTTTAACCCATCTGGTAATAGCTGAGAATGGAACTGGGGTAAATATTCTAAAACTAAGTGACCTCTAAATTCATTTTGCCTTAGAAAGGATAATATTTTATCAAAATCCAGAGCCATTTCTTCTTCGGGGTAATATATTGGATAATGTTGTTTTATACTGTTTTTTACCCTATTGGATATATGAAATATTTTAATAATATTGATATTTTTTTTAAGGTCCCTAAGGATATCTTCCTGTTCTTTATGGACATGAGAAAAATCATAACAAATACGATAAAGTCTGGTATTTTTACAAAAATCAAACATTCCTTCTATACTGCCAAATATTCTTTTTTTGCTTTCAAAGGTTTCCCAGCATAAATACAATTCTTCTTTTTTTAGGACTGGTTCTATTCTTTCTTTAAGCAACTTTTTTATTGCTTCATATTTTCCCATACTTGGGTGAATTACTATTGAATCACAGCCAAGCGATTTTGCAATCTCTGTTGTCTTATTAAAAACATTTGAGAATAGGTCAAGATTGGATAGTTTAAACTGTGCAAAGTGTATAGATGAGGCTTTAATATTTATTTTCTTAAATGGTTCTAAAATTTCTTTTATATCAGCCTTTAAGAATAATTCGGGGTCCAGAAAAGCCACTTCTACAAAACCTATATTTTGAAAAGCTTTCACAGCTTCAAACCAATTATATTTTCCACTTTCCGGGAAAGAGACTCTGACTGAAAATTTCATGGTTGCCCGCCCATATTGCTTTGATTTTAAGTTAGTTGACGTAAAGTTGACGTAAAGTTGACGATTCACAGCAACTCATAGTAAGTTGCTTTACCTTTCCCAGCCCTTGCTATCAAATTATGCTCTAATAAAACTCTAATTATCCGATTTGCTGTTTCTCTACTTACATCAAACATCTTTTGAATTTCAGAACTATTAATCCTTGGATTTACTTGTAAATATTTTAAAATTTTAATTTGTCTTTCGTTTAAGAAAACCTGTCCCCTTTTATCTTTAAGTCTTCTATCATGACTTAGCTGTAGGACTGTATCCTTAACTTTATTCATGCTAATTGCAACACCCTCACAGAAATATTCCAACCATTGTGTTGTATCTAGAGTGTTCTGGTCTACTGTTTGTAATGCAGCATAATAACTTCCTCTGTCTTCATTATAGTAATCATCCAGTGCAAAGAATCTTTTAGTATCAAAACCTTTAAGATACAGAATCAATGTAGACAGTGCTCTGGCAGTTCTCCCATTACCATCAACAAAAGGATGAATTCTAACAAATTCATAATGGGAAATCCCACTTAATATCACAGGATACAATTCCCTTGCTTGTTTACTGTTTGACCATAAGACAAAATCCTTCATAAGATTTGCTACTTTATTTTCAGGAGGTGGTTGGAAAACAACTTCTCCATAACCATTTACCACAGCAACTGGTATTTTGCGGTAGAAGCCTGATTGATCTTTTGGCAAAATATTTCTTGTGTTGATTTGATGAATCTTAAGAATAATTTCTTCAGTAATATTTTTAACTTTTTTATCTCCAAGTTTATCAATATATTCAAGCACCCCGACATAGTTTAGTACTTCATCTTTATCTTTTTGCCAGGCAGCAACTTCATTACCAATAAGTAATTTCTTTACCTGTTCCAAAGTCAAAGGATTGCCTTCTATGCTTGTCGAGTGATGGGCCATTTTAACAATTGCTTCCCTACGTAGTTTAAGTTCCAATTGCGGAAGAAGGGAAGCATTCAGAATCAGTTCTCTTGCTGCTGAGATCTCAGCAATATGCTGGACGATTTTATTGGTTGTTTTAAAAACCGGGTTAAACATTTTCCTTATTTTTTAAATTAAGAAACTATTAATCATAAAATTATAATTCCGTATGGCCTAAATAAAATATCTTTATTTAATACGGTGTTTATAATTATATAGAAATTCAAAGTACTTGCATAATTAATTATAACTATAACAAAGATTGTAATTATAATGTAAATGTTTCCCTATTTCTTACGGGTGACCAAGAGAAAAACACTGGCAGAAACTCAGATCTGTGTGTTTCTAAAAATGATTTATTTACTTCTGAGGATAATTTGAGTGATAATATTTGGCTCCCCGAGTAGGACTTGAACCTACAACCCTTCGGTTAACAGCCGAATGCTCTACCATTGAGCTATCGGGGAACGTAAGGCTTTAAACGATATGCTATTATAATATATAGAAAGTTTATTGCAAGTAATTACCCTGAGTTTTTTAAGTCTCTAAAAAATCTCTCAAGGCCCCACTTCTATTCGGGTGTCTTAACTTACCCAAAGTTTTTGCCTCTATTTGTCTTATTCTTTCTCTTGTTACGCCAAATTCCCTGCCAACTTCTTCCAATGTTCTTGGGTGACCGTCGTGTAATCCGAACCTGAGCTGAATCACTTTCCTTTCCCTCTCGTTCAAAGTACCTAATACTTCCTGAAGTTGTTCTTGAAGCATGGCAAAAGATGCAGCAGCTGCTGGTGTCTCTATTCTTGAATCTTCGATAAAATCTCCAAGATGACTGTCCTCTTCTTCCCCAATAGGTGTTTCAAGTGATACAGGCTCTTGAGATATTTTCATAACTTCTCTGACCTTTTCAACAGTAAACTGCAATTCCTTTGCTATCTCTTTCGGAGTTGGTTCTCTTCCAAGCTTTTGCAGTAACTGCCTCTGAGTTCTTATCAGCTTATTAATAGTTTCCACCATATGAACCGGAATTCTAATAGTTCTTGCCTGATCTGCTATTGCTCTCGTTATAGCCTGCCTTATCCACCACGTTGCATAGGTAGAAAATTTGTAACCTTTTCTATAATCAAACTTTTCTACAGCCCTTATAAGCCCAAGATTCCCTTCCTGGATAAGGTCTAAAAATAACATTCCCCTGCCTACATACTTCTTAGCTATGCTCACAACAAGTCTCAAGTTTGCTGCAACAAGTTTTCTTTTAGCATCCATATCGCCATCCTCAACCTTTTTAGCAAGCTGAACTTCCTCTACAGCAACAAGCAGCCTGACTTTACCAATTTCTTTAAGGTACATTCTTACAGGATCGTTAGTAGGAGATTTTATATTAAAATCTAACTTTCTTTTTAAAAGATTGTTCTTTTTTTTCTTAACAGCCAAATTGTCAATGCCTCCATCTTCTTCGCTTATAATCTCTATTTCTAAATTCTGCATAACGTCATATATATTTTCTATCTGTTCCTTAGTTAAATCTATATCTGAAAGCATATCGCCAATTTCCTCAGTAGTTAGCACCCCTTCTTCTCTGCCTTTACTTATTAATTCTTTTACCTCTTCTAACTTAAGTTCGGAACCTTTTTTCATGTTTAAATCACCCCATAATTTATTTAAAATTATTATAATTTTAATAAATTATAATTAGCCTTATTTTAATATATTTTATCATTAAATATAACTACATTATTTAACCAGAAATATTTAACTTCCTTTTTTCTTTCTCAAGCTCATTTATTTTACAATTGAGCCTGTCGATCTTACTTTTTATCTCTTCTTTCCTTGACTCATTTTCTCTGTTTTTGTTTCCCTCTAGTTTTATATTCTTTTGAATGCTTTCCAAAGATAGCATCTGCTTTCTAGTTTTTTCTATCTTTTCTGAAATGTAAATTTTTTGCAAATTTTTTAACACCTCAAGACAAGCCATATTTTCATCACTGTAATGTTTCTTGTTAAAAAATACGTAATTATATATTTTTTTTACATCTCCATCCTCTATTTCATTTTCCGATATTTCTAAAGGAAAATTTATTTTCTTACCTTTTACCTTGTATCTGTCAATTTTATTTTTTGCTATTAAATAAAGTTTTCTTGTATCCTCAAATCTGAAATATTCTGCTCCTAAATTTAATAATTCTTCCATCGAATTTCCGACACCATTTACTATAAGTGTTAATGCTTCTAACTCTATATTTTTAAGCGGTGGGATGCTTTCCCTGTGCAGACTTTCTTTGCCATTTTTATCTCTTCTACCCCAGACTCCCACTTTGTTTTTATAAGCGTAAGACTTTTTAAGCATTTCTTCAAGCAATAAGCTTTCCTTAATATCTAATTTCTGGGATATTTTTTTTAAGCATTCTTCTTGTACAATTCTTGATGATAAAGTGGAAATAAACTGCAGCAGCACATTGCTGGCTCTTAGTTTTTCGTAAAGATTGGAAATATTGTATTTTCTCAGGATCGTATCAATGGTAAAATCTATCATGCTTACAGAATTCTCGATCCTCTCAATAAAGCTCTCCCTGCCTTTTTTCATAATGAAATCTGCAGGATCATACCCTTCATCTAGAATAGAAACACCTATGTTAATATTGTTCTCGTGATACAAATCCAGCCGTTCATTATATTCCTGCAATCTTTCCATCCCTTTAAGAGAAGCGCTTCTTCCTGCCTCATCGCTATCAAATACAAGTATTATGTTTTTGGTAAACCTTCCCAAAATTTTAATCTGGTCTGATGTAAGAGCAGTTCCAAGACTGGCTACAATATTCTTCATCCCACATTGATATAGCGCCATCACATCTGTGTATCCCTCCGTTATCAGTACCCTGTCTTCAGCAACAATGTGGCTTTTAGCCTCAAAGATTCCATATATATTTTTGCTTTTTGAGTAAAGCTTAGTTTCCGGAGTATTTATGTACTTTGCAGTTTGTCCTTTTTCTTCATCAAAGCCGGGAGTAATTCTTCCTCCAAATCCTACGGTTTTGTTAACAATATCTTTTATGGGGAACACTATTCTTCCTCTAAATCTGTCATATATTTCATTTCCCCTTTTACTGCTTTTAACAGCAAGCCCGCATCCTAGAATTTCTTCGCAACTATAGCCTCTCTTTTTTGCAAAATTTGAGAAATTATCCCAGCTGTTCAGACTAAACCCAACTTCAAACTGTTCTATTGTTTTATCCTCAAAGCCTCTTTTCTTTAAATAATTCAGGGCAGGAGCACCCTTTTTGCTGTTAAACAATATATAGTTGTAATACTTTTTAGCAAGTTCATTTAATTCAAATAATCTATTTTTTTTCCTGCCTGCTTCTGAAGAACCGCTATGGGAATAACTTAATTTATAGCCTGATTTATTAGCTAAAAACTCCACTGCCTCCAGAAATTGCATGTTTTCAATCTTCATTATAAAACTTATTACATCGCCGCCTTCTCCGCAACCAAAGCAGTGATATAACTGTTTAATTGGATCTACTGTAAATGATGGGGTTTTCTCTTTATGAAAAGGACAAAGGCCTGTGTAATTCTTTCCAGCTTTTTTTAAGTTTACATAACCTGAAACAATATTATATATATCTGCCCTTGCTTTCAGTTCATCAACCTCACCGTCTTTTAAGCTCCTGCCCATATCCCTCTTTTTTTATATTTATTACTTATGCTTGTATTAGTTATTTTATACCATATTACATTTATCTGAAACAATCAGATTTCAAATATTCACCAATACAAAAGTTTATGCAGTGTGCCAGGTAGGATCTTATACTAAAGCAATCTTTAGTTATTCTCTGAAATTATATTCTATAAGAGCTTGCTTAAAATTTAAAAGCAAGCTCTTATAGAATTACTTCTTATACGCAGTCTATTTCAACATATGCCATATTTATAATGTCATATGCTATTCGCTCAGGATTAAGACAAACCAGTTGTATGACCCTTGCGTCATACAAAAAGTTCGTTCTATGCTTTATTTTCTTCTTCTTTTATTGCTGCCTGTGCCGCTGCTATTTTTGCTATAGGTATCCTGTAAGGTGAGCAGCTAACATAATCTAAGCCAATTTTATGACAAAACTCTACAGAATCTGGATCTCCGCCATGTTCTCCGCAAATACCAATTTTTAAATCTTTTCTTACTTTTCTGCCCTTCTCTACAGCAATCTCTACTAATTTGCCAACACCCTTTTTATCTATAGTTGCAAATGGGTCTTTTGCAAGTACCCCTTTTTCTATATAATCGGGAAGAAACTTTCCAGAGTCATCCCTTGAATACCCAAATGTTAGCTGAGTTAGATCATTGGTCCCAAAGCTGAAAAACTCAGCTTCTGAAGCAATTTCATCAGCAGTAACACAAGCTCTCGGAATCTCAATCATTGTTCCAACTTTGTAATTAAATTTTGTGCCGCTTTCTTTCATCACTTTATCAGCAATATTTATTATTTGTTTTTTTAGTATTTTTATTTCCTCAACAATACCGACCAAAGGTATCATAACCTCTGGTATTATTTTATAGCCTTCCTTTGTCAATTTTGCAGCAGCTTCAAATATTGCTCTCGTCTGCATCTCAAGAATTTCAGGAAAAGTAATAGATAGCCTGCATCCTCTATGTCCAAGCATTGGATTCATTTCATGAAGAGAATTTATAGTCGCCTTAAGCTCCTCAGCTTCTATGCCAAGTTCTCCTGCAATTTCTTTGATATCTTCTTCTTCCTTAGGTAAGAACTCATGCAGCGGTGGATCAAGGAGTCTAATTGTAACAGGCAAATTTTTCATAGCTTTAAATATTTCAATAAAATCCTTTCTCTGCATTGGAAGAAGCTCCATTAATGCTTTCTTTCTTTCTTTCTTGCTGCTGGCAACTATCATTTTTCTAACTGCTTTAATTCTGTCAGCTTCAAAAAACATATGTTCTGTTCTGCAAAGGCCAATCCCCTCTGCGCCAAATTTTAAAGCAACCTCAGAATCCACTGGAGTGTCTGCATTTGCCCTAACGCCAATTTTTCTATACTTATCTACCCAACCCATAAAAATTTCAAAATTTCTTGTAATTTCAGGATCTACTACTGGAATTTTCCCTAAAAATACTTCTCCTGTTGAACCATCAAGAGTAATCCAATCTCCATACTTGATTTTATTTCCATTAACTAAAAAATACTGCTTGGCCTCAAATACTTTTATATCTTCACAGCCAGCGACACAACATTTGCCCATACCCCTTGCTACTACTGCGGCATGAGAAGTCATTCCTCCACGCGCAGTTAATATTCCCTGGGCCACTGCCATCCCCTGAATATCTTCAGGCGAAGTTTCAGTTCTCACTAAAATAACATTTTCTTTTTTGGATTCTTCCACTGCAGAATCAGCGTCAAATGCTACTTTGCCTACTGCTGCTCCGGGGGATGCCGGCAATCCCTTTCCAATTAGCTGCCCTTTTTCTTTTGCTTTTTTATCTAACTGCTTATGGAGCATTTGATCAAGCTGCTCTGGCTCTATCCTCATTACAGCAGTTTTTATATCTATAAGTTCCTCATTTACCATATCTACCGCTATTTGTAGAGCTGCTGCTGCTGTTCTCTTCCCGGTCCTTGTTTGCAGCATATATAAATTACCTTTTTGAATAGTAAATTCCATGTCCTGCGTATCTCTATAATGTTCTTCTAATTTTTTACATATCCCTATCAACTGCTTATAAATATCAGGCATTTCATCCTTTAATTTGGAAATAGGTTTTGGAGTTCTAATACCCGCAACTACATCCTCTCCCTGGGCATTTATTAAATATTCCCCGTATACTTTATTTTCTCCAGTTGATGGATTACGAGTAAAAGCAACACCTGTTCCAGAATCTTCGCCCATATTACCAAATACCATTGCCTGAACATTTACAGCAGTCCCAAGATTATGAGGAATATCATGGATGTTCCTATATGCTATTGCTCTTTTATTATTCCACGACTTAAATACAGCATCCATAGACATCTGAAGCTGTTCTCTTGGGTCTTGAGGAAAACTTCTGCCTTTTTCGTTTTTTATTATTTTTTTGTAATCTTCTACCAGCTCTTTTAGGTCATCCGCCGTAAGCTGTGTATCAAATTTTACGCCCTTCTCATCTTTTTTTGCCTGTATGGCTTTCTCAAACTTTTTATGTTCTACATTCATTACAACATCACCAAACATTTGAATAAATCTTCTGTAAGAGTCCCAGCAAAATCTTTCATTGTTTGTCTTATCTATTAAGCTCTTTACTGTTTTATCATTTAAGCCTAAATTTAGCACAGTATCCATCATGCCGGGCATAGAAATAGCAGCACCTGACCTAACAGACACTAGCAGCGGGTTCTTATAATCCTTAAACGACATCCCCATCTTATCTTCCAACTTTTTTAAGTTTCCATCAATCTGCCCGTCTAAGCCTTCAGGATATCTTTCTCCTAAATCATAAAATAAATTACAAACCTCAGTTGTAATAGTAAAACCCAGCGGTACAGGAAGGCCAATATTTGTCATCTCCGATAGATTCGCACCTTTGCCGCCTAATAGCTTTTTCATTTCTTTGGTGCCTTCTCCAAAAAAATAAACATATTTTCTAGAAGTCATTTTTACTTATTCCTTTCTTATAAATTTACAGTTAATTTGATTCTATATACCGCCCTCAGCACAACAGCCTACTAATCCTACAACAAATAAAACTTTATTGCACCTCTTATTTGTATTGAAAATATAAAAATCACCTGGTTCCCTGCAGTTTTAATGAATTTTATTTCCTTCAATTACTAATTTAGAAAAATCTGCCATAAGCAAATATAAATCCATAACAACTTTGACCAGATTAATCCTATTAGCCCTTACTTTCTCGTCTTTATCCATTACTAAGACATTATCAAAAAAAGCATCTATACCCTTGCCAAAACTGCCAAGCTCAGCAAGAATGCAGTCGTACTGTTTTTTCTCAACATAATCTACTATGATGCTTCTTTTTTCAGTGACAGAAGAAAAAAGTTTTTTTTCATATTGGCTGCTTAAAAGTCGGGTATTTACATTAGAAAAAGTTTTCCCTTTTATAATATTTTTGCATCTCACCATAGGAGTAGAAATAGTTTCTATGTCTTTTTCTTTTATAAATTTTTCTATAGCTTTATACCTTAAGTCTATATCCAGAATTGAAGAACCCCCTGATGCCAGTATTGCTTCAAGTACGTCCAGCCTTCTGTTTTTCTTTTCAAGCATAAATCTATATCTTGCAATAATAAAATTCTTAATTTCCCTGCAAATTTCTTCTTTATTAATATCTTTAAAATTAAACTTTTCAATATATAGCTCTAAACTGTAGCTTATCAAGCCTTCCATATCTAAATCATATTTCTTCTTAAGCACAGAAAGTACTATGCCGGAAGCCTTTCTTCTAAGTGCAAACGGGTCCTCAGAACCTGACGGAATATTACCCGCTAAAAACATTCCTGAAATCGTATCAATTTTGTCAGCTATTGATAAAATTGAACCAACGTCTGTGGCAGGAAGCACATCTTCCGAAAATCTTGGCAGATAATGTTCGAATATTGATTCTGGTATATCAAATTTTTCGCCTCTTTCCCTTGCATATTCTTTTCCTACTGTTCCCTGAAGCTCGGGAAATTCCACAACCATATTAGTGACTAAATCACATTTGCAAAACATGGCTGCCCTGCTTAAGGAATTATGGATATTATCATTTTTCAGTATGCCCTTATCTTTTAGGAGACTGTTGATATGCAGACAAATCTCTTTGAGCCTGCAAGCTTTATCATATATGCTGCCAAGATTTGAATAAAAAATCACACCTTTTAATTTTTCACACCAACTGTCAAAATCATGTTTTTTGTCCTCTTCGTAAAAAAATACTGCATCGCTCAGTCGTGCTCCAAGCACCTTTTCGTTTCCATTTATTATTTCACCACTTTTGTCTTCAATGCCATTCTGCACTACAACAAATTGCGTGCTAACATTACCGGCTTTATTAATCACAGCAAAATATTTTTGATGGTGCTGTATAACTTTTGTTAATATTTCTTTTGGTATATAAAGAAATCTTTTAGAGAAATTGCCAACAAGAACATTTGGTATTTCTACCAGGTTAACAACTTCATTAAGTAAATCTTTGTCTGGAACAATTTCAAACTCTCCGTTCCATGTATTTTTCCTAATATTATTTAACCCATCAATTATTAATTCCATTCTTTTTTTGAAATCTACTATTACCTTTCCCTTATCCTCCAGTAATTTTAAATAGCTGCCTGCATCATCTACAGTAATAGGTTCCGGATTAAGGGTGCGATGTCCAAAAGTAACATTCCCGGAAGTTAAATTCTCAATTGCAAAGTTGATTACATCACCTCCAAATAATGCCAGTATCCATCTTATCGGACGTGCAAATTTAATGCTGTAGTCCCCCCATGTCATTTGTTTTGGGAGCACCAAAGAAAGCACTGAATCTTTTAATATTCCAGGAAGTAATTCTGAAGTCTTTTTGCCTTCCTCCACAATTTTTTTACCTATGTATGTTCCCTTATTAATTTCTATTTCTTCAAGGCTGCTGACATTAATATTTAAGCTTTTTGCAAAACCTATTGCAGCTTTTGTTGGGGTACCATCTTTGCCAAATGCAATTTTTTTGGGCGGGCCTGTAATTACTTTTTCCTCTGATCTTTGTGTTTCCGCTAAACTACTTACTATGGCAGCAAGTCTGCGCGGTGATCCGAAAGTCTTTACGCTGACAAAATCAATTCTATTTTGAGTTAATTTTTTTTTAAGTATTTCTTCTAAACCAAGTGTTCCAGCCTCTACGCAGGAAGACGGTAATTCTTCTGTTCCTATTTCGAAAACTAAATCTTTTTTCATATTTTATAACTTTTCTAAGAATTCTTTTTTAAAAGTGGATAGCCTAACTTTTCTCTCTGGGAAACATAAGACTGACATAAAGCTCTTGCAAGAGCTCTCACTCTTGCAATATAAGATGTTCTTTCTGCAACACTAATTGCTTCTCTTGCATCAAGCAAGTTAAAAACATGCGAACACTTTAGCACATATTCACATGCTACAAAAACCATATTTTTGCTTATTGCTTTTCTAAACTCTTTTTCAAATTTCTGAAATAAATCCACAAGCATATCAATATCTGCTAATTCAAAATTATACCTGGACCATTCTTTTTCGGGTTCAAGCTGAACATCGCTATAAGTTATATCATCCGACCATGCCAGATCCCAGAAACTATCTTTCTTCTGAAGATACATAGCTATCCGCTCTAAGCCATAAGTAAGTTCCGCTGATACCGGCTTCAGTACAATTCCACCCATTTGCTGAAAATAAGTAAATTGTGTTATTTCCATTCCATCGGCCCATACTTCCCAGCCCAATCCTGCTGCGCCTATAGTTGGCGATTGCCAGTCGTCTTCTACAAATCTTATATCGTGCAGCTTTAAATCAATCCCAAGACTCCTGAGGGACCCCAGATACAAATCTACTACATTGTCAGGAGATGGTTTTAAAAGAACCTGAAATTGATAATAGAACTGTGTCCTGAAAGGATTTTCTCCATATCTTCCATCAGTGGGCCTCCTGCTTGGTTCAACATAGGCTACGTTCCAGGGCTCCGGACCCAAACATCGCAAGAATGTGTCAGGGTTAAATGTCCCGGCACCTTTCTCTAAATCCATCGGATGTCTTATCAGTCAGCCGTTGTCGGCCCAATATTTTTGTAGATTAAAAATAATATCCTGAAAATTCATAGTCTCTTATTTTAATAATATTAATTTCAATAGTCAATTTATTGTTGCAATAATGTGCTTATATTCCTAACTTCTTTAAATATTTGAAACTCTTTATGCTGCAATCAATATGATAGGTTATATAATTTTCCATCAAACTGCGCACTTTTTTTAAAACTTGCAAGTTTACTTCCATATCTCTAAAATCTTCAATTTTTAGATTAAATACATCACACAAAAATCTGTAGGTTGAAACATCTAATTTTACTGTGCCTTCCAAAAATTCTGAGCATTTTTCACAAAGAATTCCGCCAAATTTTACTGAAAATGAAATATTACTGCTCCGGAAAGAATATAAGTCCTTCATATCCATGCCGCACTTACAACAATTTTTAAGAAGAGGATTGTAGCCAATAATCTTTATACTTTTTGCCACAAAAAAACATACTGCTTTTTTAAGTGATACTATATCTTCATTATTAAAGCCATCAATTTCATTAAAACAAACATAAATTAATTTAAACAGCATCTCAGAAGACCCTCCGCTATGTTGTTGGGTCTTTAAAACTATTTCACTAATCGTCTCGCAAAATACAAATTTATAGAAATCACTGGAAATATTCTTAAAACTTTTTAGTATTTCAGCCTGAGTTATAATATCCAGACTTTTTCCAGTAGAAATTTCTGAATCTACAATATTGAAAAGTTCAAGCCTGCCACCAAACTTACTTCTTGCCTTCCTTGCTCCTTTTGCAACTGCACTGATTATCCCGTCCTGCTGGGAATACATTTTAATTATTTTATCTGACTCACCTAATTTGTATGACTTTAAAATGACAGCTTTAGCTTTATAAGAGGGCATTTACTATAAAATTTGATTTGACATTTTATTTGTTAAAGATTCTACCATATTCTTCTATTATATTTATCCCGCTACTCGTCCCGAGTCTGGTTGCACCAGAATCTATCAAAGCCTGCGCATCTTTAAATGTTCTAATTCCGCCCGATGCCTTTACTCCTATGTTCCTGCTAACAGCTTCTCTTATGGTTCTTACATCATCAAGCTCTACACCTCTTACTCCGAAGCCAGTAGAAGTTTTGATAAAATCTATTTTGACACCTTCCAAAATCCTGCATACTTTTTTAATTTCCTCTCTGGTAAGAACGCCTGTTTCAATAATTACTTTAATATTAATATGTCTGTTGTATTCTGCCATTTGTTCTCTTCTGATAACACTGACTATTGTTCCCATTTCTTTTTCAAGATAAGAATAATTTCCACTCTTTAGTGCCCCTAAATTCATTACCACATCCAGCTCATCTGCACCTTTTTTTACATTATCCCTGGCTTCAAACACTTTTGTTTCAATAGTGTTTGCCCCAAGAGGGTAGCCGACAACAGAACAAACCTTTACATCAGTCCCTGCTAATATTTTGCTGGAAGGAACTATAAAGCATGGATTTATGCACACTGCAGCAAAGTGGTACTTCTTAGCATCAATACATAAGTTATTTATATTTTGAAAAGTTGCAGTTGGACCAAGCAATGTCTGATCAATGGTTTTTGCAAGTTGTTCTTTGGTTAGCGTTTTAATCACCATACCTCTCTATATAATTATTTTTTTTACAGTAGATGTAGATAATTCTCTGTCCACTATAATTTTAGCCTCATTAAACATCTGTCTATTCCCCTTCCGTATTCGTCCTTTCTCAAATCAATAATTGTAAACCCGTATTTTTTATACAATTTTAAGGCAGCTTCATTTTCTGAACCTACTGTCAATTCTATGGTTTTTAAATTTTCCGCTTTCAGCATACTTACTATTTTACTCAGAAATATTTTGCCGACACCCTGTGCTCTAAATTCCCTGTCAATATAAAAAGAATGAACAAAAGCTGATTGATTGTTATCCCAATTTTTTATTAGTTCGCATACTCCGATAATTTCACCATCATCTGCTTTCTGCACTACTATCAGCTTTCCATATCTAATTATAACAGGTATAACCCATTCATTGATTGAGGCTTTGCTTCCCAAATTTTTATTTTCTAATTCTTTTATCCTGGCTATCAATCTGCTGTCGAAATTTTTTATCTCAACTATATTTACATCTACCATATCTCTTACAGCCGCTATGCTTTATAGGCTTAAATAAAAATGTTTTCTCTTAGCGCCCCTACTCTAAATTTTACAATACCTGTCAAGAGAGTATTTAAATCTTAAAAACAGACCTTGCATCATTTAAAATATTCTCCTGAATGCCGTTCATTTCTATTCTGTCTTCCCTTCCTTCATGGTCATAACCGTATATATGGAGAATACCATGCGTCGCAAGCAATATTATTTCTAATTCTGAATTCCAGTTTTCTTTTTCTTTGTAAGCATTATCTTCTGCAACTTCAGGGCATATAATTATTTCACCAACTGTAAAATGCCCACTTTTATATCCAAACTCATTTGCATCTCTTTTAAAAGTAAGCTCACTATTATTTTCCACATACGAAAAAGACAGGACATCTGTTTCTCTGTCCACATTTCTATACTTTTTATTTAATCGTCCTATTTCTTCCTTTTCAACAAATACAACATTTAGCTCATAATTTTGGCTTCTATTAAATTTATTTGAGATATATGTTATAACTTTTTCCATAATGTTCAAATTTAGCTTTGCTTTGTCTTGATTGTTGATTAAGATAACTTTCATTTAATGCCCTCTTATATAATAATACAAATAGCTTATAGCTAAATTACTCAGAAACGACTTTTAAATCTGATCCAGGATAGGAAATTCTGGAGTGATATATAGAGATAAGACCTTCAATTAAGGTATTTTTAACTGTGCTTATTTCTTTTATTTTTATATCAGCATCATCCATCTGGCCATCTTTTAGTCTCTCTTCTACTATATCATTTACCATTTGCTCTATTTTCTTAGGGGTAACATCATCAATTGACCTAACAGCAGCTTCAGTTGAATCAGCAAGCATTAGGATAGCTGCTTCTTTGCTCTGAGGTTTTTTAGTCGGGTACCTAAAATGTCCTTTTAATCCTTCAGCAGCGCCATTTGATGCTTTAGTGGATTCTATATCTTTTTGCTTTTTATAAAAATAAGTTATCAGAGAATTTCCATGATGCTGAGAAATAATCTCTATTACTTCCTCAGGAATTTTATTTTTAATTGCTATCTCTATACCATCCTTTATGTGATTTGCTATTACATCTCTGCTCATTGATGGATTCAAGCTGTCATGAATATTTTCAATGCCAGTTTGATTTTCATAAAAATATTCAGGCCTTTTCATCTTTCCAAGATCATGATACAGGGCAGCTACTTTTACAAGAAGTGGATCAGCTCCTATAGCCTTTGCGCTACTTTCAGCTAAATGTCCTACAAGCAGGCTATGATTATATGTGCCGGGAGCAGAAATTAAAAGTTTCTCTAAGAGCGGTTGATCAGTATGTGAAAGTTCAAGTAATCTCATAGCAGTTACTATTCTGAATGTAGATTCAATGAACGGGAGCAGCCCTATTGTCGTAATTGTACATATAATACCATTTAGCACGCCTAACATTGTATACAGGGCTATGGTTTGCACTTCCCCACCAATAAGATTTACAATCAAGAACAAAAATCCAAGGATAAGTGCGCTTATAAAACCAGCTTTCATCACTTCTGACCGCTGTGAAACATTTGATACCAGGTATGTAGCAAAAATTCCACCAAGCATATAAACAAGCATAACACTGAAATCAAAATCAGTTGCTATTCCAGAAAAAATACTGAGACAAATAGTCATCATTATGCCTATACGAGAATCAAAGATAATAGTACAGAGCATTGACGCTGCAATTACTGGAAATAGATAATTCCACAGCTCAAGATGAACAGAAGAAAGAAATGTGAGCAATCTTATTATTGCAGTAAACACAACTATAATTAAAGAATTTAAGAATAATTTTTTTAAATCATTAAAGATTTTTGTGTTAAATTTGTACACATAAAATCCAAACAAAAACAAAACTATAAAAACTATAAAAAATATATAAAAAAATCTATACCAGTTGTATTGTCTTTGCAGCAAACCTAATTTTGTCAATATTTGTATATCATTTTGGCTGACAGCTTCACCTTCGGAAACAATAACTTGTCCCTTTGTAACGCTGACAATATGAGGAGGAGTGTTTTGTTTTGCTTCTTCTTTAGCATTTTCTGTAGCTGCTGGATCAAATACAGCGGTAGGCTGAATATTTTCTCTAAGAACAGCAGTTACTATCGGTACATACTCATCATCTATATCTTTATCATTTTTAATAAGTTCTATGGTTTCATTTTTTACAAAATCTAATTCTGTAGGTCTAATTTCATCCCTCATTACCTGCCTTGCAATCTCCTGAGTTTTCTCTGCGAGAAAATTATTTTCCTCTATAGGCAGCTCCAGAACAGATGAAATAATTGGCTCTGGATATACATTCCCAAGCATGTTAGACAGATACTCAACCCTTTCCTCAAAAGAAATATCATCTTTTTTCTGAACAATCCTGGCCAATGTATAAAAATATTTAATTTGGTAAAGAGCTCCTTCCTCACCGCTTAATATATTTACATCATATTTATATACGTCTTCTACTTCAGCCACATTTTTACTTCTATCTTCTTCTGTTTTTTCTATATCCTCAAAATCTACATTTCTGCTTGCTTTGATTGTACGGGGACTTGCTTTACCAATCTCTACTCCAATATTAGGGGTATAATTATAGGAAAGAATAGTAATTACAAGTGCTGCAGTCAAAACAAATAAATATAACCTCTGGGCATACTTGCTTCTAAAAGAAAGATATTTACGGAAAAACCCTATGGCCTTTTTATTATTGTTGTTGCCATTTTTGGGCTTTATAATTTCTTTAGTCTTATTTATTATTTTTCTATTTCTTGCTACCATTCTTTAAATCTTCCTCATATGCTTTGTAAGCATTCACTATCTTCTGAACTAATGTGTGCCTTACAATATCCTTAGAAGTAAGATACACAAATTCTATTCCAGGAACATTCTCCAGTATTTTTCTTACTAAAATAAGCCCTGATTTCTTTTCTACTGGTAAATCTACCTGAGTGATATCTCCCGTTACCACAATTTTGGAACCAAATCCTAATCGTGTAAGGAACATCTTCATCTGTTCGGGAGAGGCATTTTGTGCCTCATCAAGAATAATAAAAGAATCATTCAGGGTGCGCCCTCTCATATAAGCAAGCGGAACCACTTCTATGATGCCCATGTCCATATACTGTTGAAATATTTCAATATCTACCATTTCATATAAAGCATCGTAGAGAGGCCTGAGGTAAGGGTTTACTTTATCATAAATGTCACCCGGTAAGTATCCCAGCTTTTCGCCAGCTTCAACTACCGGCTTCACTAAAACTATTCTCCCAATTTCATTTTTTTCAAGTGCATTTACAGCCATGGCCAGAGCTAAATAAGTCTTCCCGGTACCGGCAGGGCCTATACTAAATACAATGGTATTTTCTTTAATAGCCTCAACATATTTCTGCTGACCTTCAGTGCGTGGCTTAATTTTTTTACCACTGCTTACTGTAATAAGATTATTGAATATTTCATGTGGGGTTAATATTGACTTGCTTTCCATAATCCTTATTGAATCATCAATTTTCTGAGCATTTATTTGTTGTCCAAGATTAATCTGCAGAGTTAGCTCATTAAGTAATTTTTTTACTTTATTAACATTTTTGCTTTTACCTGCTACTTCGATATCATTGCCTAATACAAAAACTTCTACATTATATTCTTTTTCTATCAGCCTGATCAGCTTATCTCTATCTCCAAGTAATTCTGCAATTGAATGGCCCCCCACAAAATCAAGGGTGAATTTTTGTTTGGTAATAGACAAAATTTACACTCCTCTTAAAAATTACACTTAACCGGCTATTTTACATAACAGCTAAATTTATTTTTATCATCCTTAGCCGGGAGGCCATCCAAATTTTCTTTTGCCCATGATATGAAAATGTAAGTGCTCCACACTCTGACCTGCGCCGATTCCTGTATTTGTCACTATCCTAAATCCATCTTTACTCAGCTCATAATTTTTAGCTATCTTTACAACCATGTCCATCATCTCTTTAATCGTATCATAACCAAGCTCTTCTATTTCCATGATAGACTTTACGTGTTTTTTAGGGACCATTAGAAAATGAACTGGCGCTTTTGGATTTATATCCTTGAATACAAGAACATTATCAGTCTCATAAACAATACTGCTATCTATTTCCTTATTTATAATTTTACAAAAAAGACAATTTTCCATAATATTACTGCCTCACAAATATATATATTTTACCACCAAACCGCAAATTATACTCTATTTTTAGATTTTTACAACAAATGCGCAGGTGCCCGCATCCCTCCAGGTTTTGTGCATCTTCCCAATTAACCCATCCTCATATACTGATTCTATTTTAACTTCAACCAATTTTCCCTTCTTTAAAATTTCAGCATTACTGCAATCTAATGGGAAATAAACTTTAACATAATTCTCAGAGGTCCCGGCTGCAATCCTTTTCTCCTTATCCACTTTTTCTGTAACTACCTTAAAAAATTTACCGACACCATTTCTTATGTAATCATTTCTTAGCTTGCTGCCAATCTCTCTTAAAAACTTGCTCCTTTCAGATTTAACACTTTCTGCCACCTGTCCCCCCATACTGTAAGCTTCTGTATGCATCCTCCTGGAATATTTGAAGACATGCAGCTTACTGAAAGAAACTTTTTTTATCAAGTCCACAGTCTGTATAAAATCTTCTTCACTCTCATGAGGAAACCCAACGATAACATCGGTCGTTATCGCTATATCCGGAACAGACTTTTTAATGGATTCCACCATATTTAAAAAATAGCCGCTACTGTAAGGTCTTTTCATAAGTTCTAAGATCTTATCGCTCCCGCTTTGAAGAGGTATGTGAAGATGAGGCGCAATTCTACCACTTTCTCTAATTAAATCAGTAATCCTGCTGTCAACTTCACTTATTTCGATGGAACCCAATCTTATTCTTTTTATACTTGAAGACTCTATAATTTTTTCAAGCAAATCTGCCAAATCACTGGCATTTCTGTCACCACTGCAAGTCTCTGCATTAATATCTGCAGCATACTTTCCAATATGAATTCCTGTAAGCACGACTTCATCAAAACCTGCTGCAGCTAAATTTCTAATTTGTGCCAAAACTAGCTCATCAGGTGTACTCCTGTAGCCTCCCCTCACTTTGGGGATTATGCAGTAACTGCAATTCTGTTCACACCCATCCTGAATTTTTACCAGTGCTCTGCTATGAACTAAGTTTTGGAATTTCTTATTCCCAGAACTTGCAGCCAAACCAGTTTTTGCATTCCACCTTCTGCGTGCTAACTCCTCAAGCACAGAAGGAATGCTGTATTTGTCCTTATTTTTTACAATGCAGTCAACTCCGCTGTCCAGCAAAAACTTCTCGTTAAAAACAGCATAGCATCCAGTCACAATCACCGTGCTTAAAGGAGAATTTGATTTTATTCTCCTTACAATCTGTCTTACTTTCCTATCACTTTGGGAAGTTACCGTACAGGTATTAATAATACAAAAATCAGGGCCATCGCTATACTTTACAAGCTTAAATCCCCTGTCCGATAATTCTTTTATAATATAATCTGATTCACTTAGATTGGTTTTGCATCCGAGCGTGTTTATTGAAAATTTTATATCAATCATTTTTTGCTTTTATTACCCAAAATATAATCTACTATAGATAAAAAATAAACTGAGGCAGTTTCTGATCTTAATATTTTCTTGCCAAAATTTACTGCAATAGCTCCGCTTTTTTTAAAAAACGATACTTCTTTTTCTTCAAAACCACCTTCTGGACCTATTATGTACCCGATACTTTTAGCACTACTTATTTTGCTGCCAGTACTGCCCAATATGTCAGGATAATTTATTTCCTTGTTTTTTACCCTGTCATAAACCTCATATGGAATATAGAAAACATCAAATTCCGGTGCTTCAACATTGTAAATATTTACAGAGGGAGATATTTTACATATAAAATCCCTCTTACACTGTTTTGATGACTCTTCAGCAATTTTTTGCCATCGCTTAATTTTATTTTCTATCTTTTTATTATTTACTATAACCCTGCTGCTGAAAACCGGGACAATTCTATCAATACCTATCTCAACTGTTTTCTGGATTGCAATCTCCATGGCATTCTTCTTAAGGATGCACTGAAACAAAACTATTTGCGGTAGTATCCTAAAAATTTTTATTCTTTCTCTAATTAGTAGCGTAACTTTAGATCTGTTCACACCTGTGACTTCGGTTCTATACCTATACTTATTATTATCTGATACCTCTACGCGGTCACCTTTTCTTATCCTTAGAACATTTATCAGATGATTTAATTCTTCTTTAACTATTATCTCGTTTCCGGTAACACCGTCTTTTTTTATAAAAAAATAAGGATAACTCATTTTGCTTATATATATTTACTACCTGTGTTTTTAAATAAATTATTAATAAGAAAAAAGATGGTCAAACTTTTGTAATAGGATTATTCAGTTTGCTAAAAATTAATTAGACTTAAAATAAAATTCCAGCAAATAAGAATTTGCCAATGGAACGAGCTGCTATTTTTTAAAAGCATTCTTAACATTTGAAAAGAAACTGCTGGCTGCATCGCCCGTTATTTCTTCTCTTCCCTCAGCAAATCTTTTTAGAAGTTCTACTTCTTCATGAGTAAGTTTTGTTGGAATTTTTACATTTACGCCTATGATGTGATCTCCTCTTCTGTATCCATTAAGGTGCACCATGCCTCTGGATCTGAGAATTATTTTTGTCCCAGGCTGGGTCCCGGGTTTTATTATTATTTCCTCTTCACCATCAAGCGTGTCTGCCACAAGCTTGCAGCCAAGTGCAGCCTGGGCAAATGATATATCAACACTGGATATAACGTCATCCCCAACTCTTTTAAAGCCATGGAGAGCATTTACTCTTACAGTAATAAAAAGATCTCCGCTAGTAGACCTTATTCCGCCACTATTTCCTTTTCCTACAACTCTAAGCCTGTCTCCATCATGAATACCAGCAGGAATATCTACTTTTACTTTTTTCATTTTTCTATAATAACCATTCCCTCCACATTTTTTGCATGGATCTTTTATTATTTTTCCTGTCCCCTGGCAATTTTTGCATGTAGATGTTGTTATTATGTTGCCAATAAAAGTTTGCCTTGTGCTTCTTACCTGCCCTGTGCCCCTGCATACGCTGCAAGTTTCAGTTCCCTTCTCATCTGCGCTTCCTTTGCCGCTGCAAACTTCACATATATCATTTGCAAGATATTCTACCTCTTTCTTTACACCAAATGCAGATTCTTTAAAAGTGCACGTAACATCAATATTAATATCTGAGCCCCTGCTTTGTCTTCCGCTCCTGTGCCTTGCAGAGAAACCTCCGCCAAAACTGCTCCCAAAAAATGCATCAAACACATCGCCAAAGCCAAACTCAGAAAATACACTATTTGGATCAAAATTTTCAAATAAATTCCTGCTGAACCCAAATTGATCATACTGCCTTCTTTTTTCTTCGTTGCTCAAAACAGCATAAGCCTCAGAAATTTCCTTGAATTTTTCTTCTGACCCTTTATCGCCATTATTCACATCAGGATGATACTTCCGAGCCAGTTTCCTATATGTTTTTTTTATCTCACTTAGACTGCTGTCCCTTGAAACTCCCAAAACTTCATAATAATCTCTTTTACCAGAAGCCAATATAATCACCTCAAAAAAATAAAACTAAAAAATATATAACAAAATTCAAGAAATAATAGCTTATTTTGATTAATTTTTCCAGTCCTGCCTTTAAACTTTTATTCCCTGGAACTTAAAATGCCAGACAGGTCTCTACTAAAAATACTCAAAATATTTATAACCTTATTGTAATCCATCCTCTTGGGACCTAAAATACCTATGGTACCGGTAGAATCACTGCAGACCTTGTATCTGGATGCAACCAGGCTCAGGCCATCTGTTCCCTCTTCTGATATCTCAGATCCAATTTTTACTGTAACCTCTTTTTCCCGGGAGAGATTCATAAATAATCTCATAAGCAAATATTCATTTCTAATTACACTTAAGACACCGTGAATCTTTTTTAAATCTATAAACTCTGGCTGCTGCAAAACTTCATAAGCTCCATAAATAAAAAACCTGTTATATGCAAAACTGTCCTCTTCCCAGTTTTTTATCAATCTTATTACCTTATTTATCAGCAGTACTAAATAAGCATCGTTTTCTGGAATCTTAACGCTGCCTGCATCGATGTCTTTTATGTTTTTTTCTCTAAGCTGCAAGTTTAATATATTTGCCACTCTTTGCAGGTCTAAATTATTATAATTGCTGCCTGCAGCGAATTTCTTTTTGCAAACTCTTCCCGTATCTGTAATCAAAATTAAAAGCAAATTATCTTCCTGAAATTTCAACAGCTCAATATGCCTTAATTTACTCTGATAAATAGTAGGTGCTACTATCATGGACAAGTAATTTGTAACCCTTGAAAGCAACTCAGAAGCTTTCTGAAAGATAGCCTCTATCTCCATGCTCTCGTTTACAACTAATTTAATAGATGGAATATCTTTTTTAGCTTTAATGCTGAGGTTTAACTTTCTATGAGCAAGATTGTCAACATAATACCTATAGCCTTTGTCTGTTGGCACTTTACCGGCAGAAGTATGAGGATGAGCCAAATAGCCCAGCTCTTCAAGATCCGCCATTTCTTTTCTAATTGTGGCAGAACTTAATTCTAAATCTAAATTTTTAGAAACTTCTTGTGAAGAAACAGGCTCCGCTTTTTCTATAAATTTTATGACTACTCTATTTAATATTTTCCTTTTTCTTTCCACAAGTTCCATATCTTTCTCCACCAACCCTTACTTGACAACTTATTTTTACCATGTTACTATGCTTTAGTACTTTTTGCCTAATATAAATTTTAGGCAGTAAAGTTATTTGCATAAAAATTCTCCTATATATTATAGAAGAATTTCTTTGAAAATTAAATACTAACAAAAACTTAGGGGAGCTCATCAAGCTGAGAGGACAGCAATACCATCTGTCGACCCTTTGAACCTGGCCTAGGTAATTCTAGTGTAGGAAAAATTATTGATACTATGAAAACTACTAATCATTACCCTGGTTGGTAGTTTTTTATTTTTAGGAGAGGTATATGAATATAGTAAAAAGTAAAAAAGCAGTTGTAATCACAAATGGTTATATAAAAAATCCTTTGTATACATACAAGAGAATAACCGCAGAATACGGATTTAGCGCCAAGGATATTGTAATCGCAGCCGACGGCGGAGCTGCCAACTGCCTAAAAATGGGTCTGGTCCCGGATATAGTAATAGGGGATATGGACAGCATAGAAGATGAAGTCAGGGAAAAGCTTGATTTAAAATCAAATAATATAAAATATATACAGACCACTTGTGAAAAAGATGAAAGCGATACAAGGCTGGCTGTTGAGTACGCAGTAAATGCTGGTGCAAAAAAAATAATTATAGCTGGAGCTATAGGAGACAGGCTGGATCATAGCTTCGCAAATTTAGTTCTACTCTCATCTCCTTTTCCGGAAGATGTAGATATAAAAATCTTAACTGACAACAGTGAAATATTTGTAGTTAAAAATTCATGCGTTATCAATGGACAAATTGGAAAATTAATTTCTATTTTTTCTTTAACTCCATATACATTTTTTATAGAAACAAGCGGATTAAAATACAGGCTCAAAAATGAAAAATTACTTCTCAGCCCTGTGAGAGGATTGAGCAATATTTTTACCGAAGACACTGCAACAATAAATATAAAGGAAGGCCAGCTGCTCATAATTAAGGAATTATAGATAATTAAGGATTGTAAACAAAAAGATGAAAAAAAATATTAAAAATAAATTTTATCCAATAATTTTCTTTACAGCACTTTTACTGATATGGGAAGGTATTTCAAGGCTTAAAGTTTTTCCACCGTTTATACTCCCCTCTCCAAGCAGTATATTGGTTAGCCTTGTCACTAATTTTACTTCAATGCAGCATCATGTATTGATAACCTTATATGAGGCAATTATTGGTTTTATTATTGCCATATTACTATCTTTAACAATGGCAATAGCTATGGATTCTATTATTGGTTTTAAAAAAACATTATATCCAATACTTATTATTTCTCAGACGATACCTATTATAATAATTGCCCCTCTTTTTATTATATGGTTTGGCTATGGCTATACTCCCAAAATAGTTATAGTTACACTTATATGTTTCTTTCCCATAACTATCAGCCTGATGCAGGGGCTTGCTACTGTTGATAAAGAACTGATTGACTTGCTCAAATCAATGGGATCAAACAAAATTCAAATATATAAATTTGTAAAGATGCCCTCATCAATGCCAAGCTTTTTTTCAGGTTTGAAGATAGCTGCAACCTATAGCATTATGGGTGCAACAATTGGTGAATGGGTCGGTGGCAAAAATGGTCTGGGAGTGTACATGATCAGGGCCAAACAATCATTTGCAACAGATAGAGTTTTTGCAGCAATAATAATCATTACAGTATTAAGTATTTTACTATTAAAAATAATAGAGTTTGCTGAGAAAAAATACATGCCATGGTTAAAATTTTCTAAGGAAACCTGACCTATATTGAATAACAAAATAAAAAACAAAAAAGGAGACAAACAAATGATTTCAAGCACAGGAAACAAAATTAAAATGAGTATTTCAATTTTGGTTATACTCATAGCAGTAATAACACTGCCCATTAGTTTAGCAGCGTGCCAGAAAGATGTAGTTTTAAAAGAGATATCTGACAAAGAAGAACTCCAAAAAATTACAGTAGTTCTGGATTGGGTACCAAACACTAACCATACTGGTGTATATGTTGCCAGAGAAAATGGATATTACTATGATGAAGGGCTGGAAGTAGAAATCATTCAGCCTTCTGAAGGTGGGAGTGCCGATTTAATTGCAGCAGGCAAAGGTGAATTTGGGTTTAGCTACCAGGAACAGGTAACTTATGCTAGAACAGCTAAAAATCCACTGCCAGTGGTAGCCATAGCAGCAATAATACATCACAATACTTCAGGATTTGCATCACCACAAGAAAAAAATATCAAAACCCCTGCCGACTTTGAAGGAAAAAAATATGGCGGATGGGGTTCTCCAATGGAAGAAGCAATGCTTAAAGGATTGATGGAAAAATATGGTGCTGATTACTCAAAACTTGAAATAGTAAATATCGGAGCTTCTGATTTCTTTACAAGTGTAACCAAAGATGTTGATTTCGCCTGGATTTACTATGGCTGGGACGGAGTTAAAGCAGAGCTTGAAAATTTTCCCATTAATTTTATGCTGCTGCAGGATTTGGATCCCCGTCTTGATTCCTATACTCCAGTAATAATAGCAAGTGAACAAACAATAAAAGATAAACCAGATTTAATTAAAAAATTCTTAAGGACTACTGAAAAGGGATATCAATTTGCTATTAAAAATCCTGAAAAGGCAGCAGGAATACTGCTGGCTGATGTTAGTGAACTTGATAGAGAAATGGTAATTGCCAGTCAAAAATATCTATCGGACCAATACATCAGCGATGCTTCTAAATGGGGAATAATGAAAAAAGAAATTTGGGATCAATATGGCAACTGGATGTATGAAAATAACCTGCTTTACAATAGTTTTGAATCAGAAAAAGCATTTACAAATGAATTTTTACCGGAATAGAAGCTAATATAAACAAATATAACATATAGTTTATTTTAATTTTGATAATATGACCAAAAGTAATATATTAATAGAAGTAATAAACATAAAGAAAAGTTTCGGAAGTCTTCATACCCTTGAGGATATATCGCTTAAACTCGAAAAAAACCAATTTGTTTCAATTTTGGGCCCCAGTGGGTGTGGGAAAAGCACCCTGTTTGATATTATTTCTGGACTGGAATTGCCTGACAGTGGCAAAATTCTTATCAATGGTAAAAACTATAATGGCAAAACAGGAAGAGTTAGCTATATGCATCAAAAAGATCTCATGTTCCCATGGAATAATGTTATTAATAATGTATGCCTTCCCATGTTTATAAAAGGGGAAAATAGGAAAAAGTCATATATTAAGGCAAAAAAATATTTCCCTGATTTCGGACTTAAAGGATTTGAGAATAACTATCCCAATCAGCTTTCCGGTGGTATGCGTCAGAGAGCAGCTCTTCTGAGAACTTATTTGTTTGCCAATGATATAATGTTGCTGGATGAGCCATTTGGTAATCTTGACGCAATAACCAGAAGGAAAATGCAGCTATGGCTGCTGGGAATCTGGGATAGAATGAATGCTTCGGTATTATTTGTTACGCATGATATTGATGAGGCAATATTTCTTTCTGATAAAATTTATCTTTTATCCAGAAGACCTGCGGTCGTCAGGGAAATATTTAATATGGATATTGAAAGACCGCGTGATAATAAGACGCTTACATCAATGAAGTTTAATAAGTTAAAAGAAAAAATAATCACTCTTCTATAAATAATGAAAGGAAAAAGATGATTGCAATACAGGTAAGTTTTTATCCTATCGGGGAAAAAGATATTGAAAAGCCGCTTAACACTTTTTGGGGAGTTTTAAAAAGTGAAAATATAAATTACAAAATTACTCCACTTAGCACTATATTATGGGATAATGATGAAGATAAACTTTACAATATCATATATAAGGCTTACAAAAAAGCAAGGGAAAATGGGCCAGCGGTAATGATTACTACGCTAACCACTGGAGATAAGAATAGAATAAATGAACTTCTTGGCTTTTTAAAATAAAAGTAATTTATACTTTTATTTTAAGTTCTCAGGATTTAAAGCTTCCAATTCTCTTGTAACAAACCGTCCATCTTTCCTTATCAGGACATCGTCGAAGTATATTTCCCCGCCGCCGTACTTTGGTGTTTGTATGCATACCATATCCCAGTGTATGCCGGACTTATTGCCATTTGACGCTTCCTTGTAACATTTTCCGGGAGTAAGATGAAAGCTTCCCATTATTTTTTCATCAAACAATATATCCTTCATTGGATTTAGTATAAATGGGTTAACTCCTATGGAAAATTCTCCTGTATATCTTGCTCCTCTATCAGTATCAAGCACCTTGTTAATTCTTTCCGTATTATTAGATGCAGCATTTATAATTTTTCCATTTTTAAACACAAGGCTTATGTTCTCATAGGTGACCCCTTCAAAAATGCTTGGACAATTAAATGTTACCCGACCATTTAAAGATTTTTTTACTGGCGCCGTAAAAACTTCACCATCCGGTATATTATATTCTCCCGCGCATTTTACAGCAGGGATGCCTTTAATTGAAAAGGTTAAATCGGTGCCCGGACCCTTTATATATACTTTATCTGTTCTTTCCATCAATTTTACTAAATTATCCATAGCCTTTGACATCTTATCATAATCCAGATTGCATACATCAAAATAAAAATCCTCAAATGCTTCCAGGCTTAAATTTGCAAGCTGGGCCATGGCATTATTAGGGTATCTGAGTACTACCCATTTGGTATTATCAACTCTTTCACTGTTAACCACCTCAGAAAAATGTTTTGTATAAATAGACATTTTTTCAGATGGTACATCGCTCATTTCACTTACATTGTCGCTTGCCCTGACTCCTATATAAGCATCAATGCCTTTTATGCGCGCCAGTTCACATTTAGCCATAAATTTCAACTGCTCTGTGCTGCATTCCTTTAAGAGCTCTCTTGAAATACTGCTATCTTTTAATGTCACAAGCGGCTCTCCTTTTACCTTGTATGTTTCTTTTATAAGTTCTTTTACAAGCGGGTATGCAGTATTACCAACACAATCAATTAAAACTTTTTCTCCCTTTTTGATTTTACATGAACAATTCACCAGATTTTGGGCTAATTTTTTTATCCTTGGGTCCATCTTTATCATCTCCTAAATTCTTTGGTACTTATTTTTTCAAAATAGTTATATTTTCTTAATAGGTGCGAAGCTAACAAGTAAGTGCTTAAGGCCCCTGCTGTCAAAAATAACATCCAGTTCACAGTCATCCTTTAGTTTTTTTACTTTTATAACCTTTCCGCGTCCCCACATCTTATGTTCTATTAAATCTCCCTTACTGTACAATTTAACTTCTTTACGTGCTTTTTTATCAGCCGAATAGTCTTTTTTACCTTGTTTTTCACTTTCAATCTTATTTTCATCCAGAAGAAGCTTATCCGGGATCTCTTTTATAAACCTTGAAACAGGCATGCATTTTGTATCACCATATATGCTTCTGGATAATGCTGAAGTTAGAAATACTTTCTCTTTGGCCCTTGTGATGCCCACATAACAAAGTCTTCTTTCTTCCTCTAATCCTTCTATGCTGTTCATGCTTCTTAAATGCGGGAATATTCTTTCTTCCATGCCTATCATAAATACAACTGGAAATTCCAGCCCTTTAGCATTATGAAGAGTCATAAGAATAAGTCCGTCTGTAGATTCATTGTAAGCATCAATATCAGCTATAAGCGCCACTTCCTCTAAAAATCCATCTAATTTAGTTAAGCTGCCACTGTCAGAATCTTCATTTAAAAATGCTTCATACTCATATTCCCTGGTCACAGTTAGCAACTCTTTTAAGTTCTCAATTCTATTAATGGCTTCCACCGTATTCTCAAGCCTGAGCTCTCTCATATAATTTGTTTTTTCATATACATATTTTAGTACCTCATCCACTCCATGCTCTAAGGCATAGTTTCTAAATGCAGAAATCATATCTGCAAACTCCCTTACCCTTTTCTTTGCCTTATCACCAAGTACAGGGATTTCTTCGCATCTATAGAAAGCTTCGCAAAATGTAATTCTATTTTTCTGTGCAAATCTTTCTATTACAGATATGGTTTTTTTACCAATTTTTCTTCTTGGCACATTTACAATTCTCATCAAGCTTATCACATCTTTAGGATTAGAAATTAGCTTCAGATATGCCAGCATATCTTTTATCTCTTTTCTGTCGTAGAAACGCAAACCTCCAACTATCTTATAAGGGATGTTTTCCCTTATAAGAAATTCCTCCACCACTCTTGATTGGGCATTGGTTCTGTAGAAGATAGCAAAATCTTTGTATTTCTTTTTTTTGTCTTTCACAATCTTTCTTACTTTTTGCACTAAAAATCTCACTTCATCTCTCTCGTCAGAGGCTAAGTATTTAGTAATCAACTCTCCCTTAGGATTGTCGGTCCACAGCTTCTTTTGCTTTCTACTTTCATTATTGCTGATAAGAAAATTAGCAGCATCAAGGATATTTTGTGTAGAACGATAGTTCTGCTCAAGTTTTATAACACCAACTTCATTAAATTTTTTATCAAAATTTATTATATTTTTAATCTCGGCACCTCTCCAGCTATATATGCTATGACCGTCATCTCCAACCACACAAATCTTTTTTTGTTGTTCAGACAACATTAGAATAATCTCCTTTTGAGCAATATTTGTATCCTGAAACTCATCTACTAGAATATACTTAAACTTATTCTGATACTTTTCCCTGACATTCGGAAACAACTTAAAAAGATTGACTGTAAACATTAAAAGGTCGTCAAAATCAAGAGCATTTGCTTTAAATAATTTTTCCTGATACAGAGGATAAACCTGCGCCACTATCTTTTCAAAATATTCTTTGGCTTTTTTTGAAAAAGATTCATAATCCATTAGTCTATTTTTAGCATCACTGATTACTGCTTGAATTATCTTTGGAGTGAAACGCTTGCTGTCCAGATCCAGCTCCTTCAGACATTTTGTTATAAGGCTTAACTGATCATTGGAATCATAAATAACAAAATTTCGCGACATGCCTAAATGATTAATTTCATGCCTTAATATTCTTGCACAAAATGAATGAAAGGTACTGATCCACATCAGCTCGCCTACCTTTCCAACCAGGTCTATTACTCTCCTTTTCATTTCGTTGGCAGCTTTATTTGTGAAAGTAATGGCAAGAATATCAAAAGGGTCAACTTTTTTCTCCTTTACAAGATAAGCTATCCTGTAAGTTAGCACTCTGGTTTTCCCGCTACCTGCACCTGCAATAACAAGAAGTGGATTTTCTGTATTTTTAACAGCCTTAATTTGCTGGGGATTTAAATATTTGTTTAATTCCAATTGTGCACCAATTATCTAATTTTCTTTCCAAAAACTTTTGAAATTTTATTTATCTGGTGCAGCATCTCTGATGTTTGTTTTGGATCCAAAGCCTGCTGCCCGTCACAAAGAGCCTCAGAAGGATTATGATGTATTTCTACTATCAACCCATCTGCTCCCACCGCTATAGCTGCTCTGCACATTGGAATGACCAGATCACTCTGGCCAGTAGCATGCGATGGGTCAATAATTATTGGAAGCTTGCTTAATTTTTTTATCACAGGTACCGCTGATAAATCTAATGTAAATCTAGTATAAGTCTCAAAAGTTCTTATGCCTCTCTCGCATAAAACTACTTCGCAGCCACCTCTTGACGTTACATATTCAGCTGACAGGAGCCATTCCTTAATAGTTGAGGCCCATCCCCTTTTGAGTATAACCTTCTTATTTTTCTCATGCGCCACTTTACCAACTTTTTTAAGCAATGCAAAATTAGACATATTTCTTGTCCCAATTTGAAGAACATCAGTGTATTTTGCTATTTCATCTACTTTCTCCGCATCTGTAACTTCTGTCACTGTCCGGAGATTGTACTTGCTGCCAATCTCTTTTAAATACTCCAAACCTTCATGCTCCAGTCCCTGAAAGCTGTATGGAGAAGTCCTTGGTTTATATGCTCCGCCCCTGAGAAATGAAAGTCCGCATTCTTTCACTTTTTTAGCAATAATATCAAGCTGCTTCAAGCTCTCAATGGCACATGGGCCGGCAATTATTGTGATGCAGCCATCCTCTATTAACTTTATGTCCTTGCTTTCCCTGTTATTTGTTAAGTTATCTTTTTTCAATTTATTTCCTAACCTGCAAACGCAATTTTTTGATAGTTCCCTTTATATTATAAATTTAAGTACCACAGTATATTATAGATTTTCATCTTTTTCCAATATCTGTACATTCCTTAATATGCATTCAAAAATCTGGATTATATTATCATTATAGAGCGGGCCCTTGTTATATTTAGCTATGTTTTCCATTAATTTTTCTTCCCTTCTTGCATTATACAAAGGTACTCCCTTTTTAACCTTCATTTTTTTTATTTCCGACACAATTTTTGCTCTCTTATTAAGAAAATCAACTATACTTCTGTCAATCTTATCAATTTC
>JAUVXY010000142.1 GCA_030603375.1 Actinomycetes bacterium
GTTTATATCTGAGGCAGGGTTTGACTTTAAAAACAAAAACTTCCTTTCAATATTTAAGAAGAAACTCGAAGAAGAAAAATACAGGGATAATTATTCTCATAATTTTGGCTTGAATCAAAAATCTATAGAATTACTTAATAAGCAGATATCAACGGAATTAATACCTGTTATTAGAATAAGTGAAACTTTTGACCTCAATAAAGTTTTTGAGCGGTTTAATTTGATTATGCAGAAGTTGTAAGAAAAACAAATCAACCATTATCCTCAAAGTTCTGGCATCGCCTATCAACCTCCACCAATTCTAATAAGCCATTTACATATCTAACATTGTAATGGTATTCTAAGGAAATTAATCCCAATGGTGTATGGACGATACACTGTTGGATGCTATAATAAATGTTACTCATATTTTAAAAGACTTATTTAAAAAAATAATTAGAAAGAGAAATAGTGGACAGAAGGCCAATAGGAGTTTTTGATTCAGGGGTTGGAGGCTTAACGGTTCTCAGGGAAATAATGAAGATTGTCCCAAATGAAAATATCTTATACTTTGGTGATACGGCCCGGGTACCATATGGGCCGCGTGATTTAGAAGAAGTCAAAAAATTTGTTTTTAAAATAGTTTCCTTTCTATATGAAAAACAGGTTAAGCTGATTGTAATTGCATGCAATACTTCCACGGCGGCTGCTCTAAGTGATTTAAAGGTGAAATTTGACATTCCTGTGATAGGAGTTATTGAACCCGGCGCCAGAGCATCTGTACGTGTGACTAAGAATAAGAAAGTTGGAGTAATTGCGACCAAGGGTACTGTTGAAAGCAAAGCTTATGATAATGAAATAGCTAAAATAGACCCATCCATAAGAATGTATTCGCAGCCTGCCCCTTTGCTTGTAGATTATATAGAAAATGGGATCTTGAAAGGCAAAAAGCTAAAGGAAACAATCAGGAATTACTTGCTGCCGCTGCTTGCAGAAAATATTGATGCGCTTATACTCGGGTGCACGCACTTTCCACTTGTAGAGGGACAAATAGCAGACTGTTGCGGAAGCAGGGTTGATGTCATCAGCTCAGCTGTTGAGACTGCGAAGGATGTAGAGGAAGTATTGACAGGAGAAAAAATAGCCGTGGGGACAAATCCAAAGCCAGAAAGGACATTTTACGAGACAGGGGGCAACAGTAAATTTTTTGAAGTAGGAAAGATGTTTCTGGGCGAAGAGATAAAAGAAGTGGTAAAAATAAATTTAGGAATTTAAATATAAAAAATATTAAAGGACTGATGATAATGACAGTTAGGATTGACGGAAGAAAAAATGATGGTGTTAGAGAAATTAAAGTTACCAGGAATTATATTTCTCATGCAGAAGGTTCGGTTTTTATAGAAATGGGAAACACAAGGATTGTATGTACGGCCACATCTGAAGACAAGGTACCATTATTTTTAAGAGGTAAAAACACAGGGTGGGTTACCGCTGAATACGGCATGATACCAGGGTCTGCTCCTCAGAGGATAATAAGGCCCCAGGTTACCGGAAAAACAAAGGGAAGAACTCACGAAATTCAGAGACTCATTGGAAGGTCTCTCAGGGCGGTTGTAGATTTAGAAAAGCTTGGGGCTAGAACTATCTGGATAGATTGTGATGTTATTGAGGCAGATGGAGGCACAAGGACAGCTTCTATAACAGGCGGATTTATTGCTCTCTTCGATTGTCTGCAAAGCCTGGTCAAAAGGGGAGTTTTAAAAGAGATACCAGTAAATGCTTTTTTAGCAGCTATAAGTGTTGGAATTGTAGGTGGAGAGATTTTGGTGGATTTATGTTTTGGCGAAGATTCAAAGGCACAGGTCGATATGAACGTGGTTATGAATTCAAAGGATCAATTAATAGAAGTTCAATCTACTGCTGAGGATACATCATTTAGCAGAGAGGAATTTGACAAAATGCTGGATAAATCAGCCAAAGCAATTGCAGATATTATAGATTTTCAAAAAAAAATACTTGTTAAGAATATTAAATAATGCAAATTGTAATTGCTTCTAAAAATAAAGGTAAGATAAAAGAAATAAAAGCATTCTTTAAGAATTTAGATATAAGGTGGCTAACATTTGAAGATTTTAGCAGCTTTCCAGACATTGAGGAAACTGGCAGCAATTTTATTGAGAATGCTAAGCTTAAAGCCAAAAAAATAGCTGAGCATACAAACAAGTTGACGCTGGCTGATGACTCCGGGTTGGCCGTAGATCATCTAAAAGGAAGCCCTGGCATAAAATCATCAAGATATTCCGGAATGGATGCTACAGATAAAGACAATAGGGCTAAATTATTAAAAGAGCTAAAGCATGTATGCGATGTTAAAGAAAGAAAAGCTAAATTTATCTGCAGCATGGTGCTGTGGGATCCAAGAAAAGGTTCTATTTTTGAAACCTCTAATATATGTGAAGGTTTTATCGGAAGGGTGGAGGAAGGTAGCGGCGGATTTGGATACGATTCTATATTCTTTCCTGAAGGATACAGAAAAACGATGGCTCAACTGACGCAGGAAGAAAAAAATAGAATAAGTCATAGAGGAAGCGCGCTTAAAAAATTACATAAATTCTTAAGCTCTGAGATATAACATAAAACAGGCAAAAAGCAGCAGCAAGCTTTTAGCTGGCAGATTTATTAAAAACTTGCTTTATACATTTATTGAAAAAAAAGAAATATGTGGTAATATACTTTTTGCAAAACAGATAGATGTTTTCGGGGTGTAGC
>JAUVXY010000035.1 GCA_030603375.1 Actinomycetes bacterium
TATTAATATGGTAAAAAATAAGAAATTTAAAATAGTAGGAATCGGGGAAATATTATGGGACATACTTCCACAGGGTAAAAAACTTGGCGGCGCTCCTGCAAATTTTGTATATTATATTTCAAAATTAGGACAAAAAGGAATCATTGCCAGTAGAGTGGGTAATGACCCGCCCGGTATTGAAATTCTAGACTCTCTGGATAAACTTAATCTGGTAAAAAATTATATTCAGATTGATCCAGGTTATCCAACAGGTACAGTTGACGTAAGGCTAGATAGTCGTGGGCAGCCAGACTATATAATCCATAAAAATGTTGCCTGGGATTTTTTGGAACTGGATAATGTATGTAAGAACTTAGCAATAGAAGCTGATGTAATTTGTTTTGGAACCTTAGCTCAGAGGTCTCCCAAATCCAGAAAAACAATTATTGATTTTTTAAAATTAACACGAAACAAAACGATAAAGCTCTTAGACATAAATCTCAGGCAAAAATTCTATTCTACTGAAATAATTAAAGAGTCTTTAAAATTTTCCACAATACTGAAGTTAAACACTGAAGAATTAGAAATACTCAAAGGTTTATTTGGCTATTCTAAGAAAAAAGAAGAAATTGATTTATGCCGGCTACTCATAAAAGAATATAATTTGGAACTGATATGTCTTACCAGAGGTGAAAATGGAAGTATTTTAGTGGATAAAACCGAATATTTTGAGCATGAAGGTTATAAAGTTAAAGTTATTGACACTGTAGGAGCAGGAGATGCTTTTGCTGCAGCAATGTTAATGCAGTATCTTAATGGCGATACGCTTGAAGGCATAAGTAATATAGCCAATAAATTAGGTTCCTGGGTCTCTTCGAAAAGAGGGCCTACGCCAGTATTGGATGACAATATTATTTCGGCACTTTCATTGGACGTTAGGTTAAAATAGATTGATGTCTGGTTCTAAGATTCAAATCAGATGAGGATAAAACATTATTAATGTATCAAATTACAATATCTTATGTAGATTCTTAAGAGCTTCAGCCAAAGGTATAGCATTTATTTCTCCACAGGACATTTGCCTGTCTCCTCCATAAATAATATAAATACCCTTACTAAATTATCAAATTTTAATATAAAATAATGAGTATCTTGCTTAGCTATTAATTATTATAGTTCAAACGAATACGAAGGAGGCTTAGAATGATAATAAAAAATAAAAATGAATTTAACCCTGACGCTGTAAGCAATGATGATAGGAAAGGTGTTAAGTTTTATCCGTTGATAACTTCCAAAGACGGGGCCCCAAACTTTGCGATGAGAATATTTGAAATTAGCCCCGGAGGATATACGCCTAAACACAGGCACAGCTGGGAGCACGAAGTTTATATAATTTCTGGCGGAGGTTATGTTTTGCAGGGTGGGAAAAAGATAAAAATTGAAAAAGATAATTGCATATTTGTAGAACCAAATGAACTTCACCAGTTTCAGGCAGGGGAAGATGGAATCAGCATGATCTGTGTAGTGCCAAACAAAGGGCAGCCAAGCTGATAAATTACTGCGCAATTAAAATAAATTCTGGACTGCTTTTTAACAGTTGAGTACAGTTTACAGCATGGTAAATTTTTGAGGAAAGGACTTTTATGTCAGGATCTGTAAAAAAAATAAGCAAAGAAGACTCATTGATGCTTCTGCGCCAGATGATGGAAATAAGGGTTTTCGAAAATAAGGTGTCGGAGCTGCTTAGCAAAGATTTAATAAAAGGAGCCTCACATCTTTATGCGGGCCAGGAAGCAGTAGCAGCGGGTTCTATTTTTTGTATTAATGAGGATGATTACATCACTTCAACACACAGAGGGCATGGGCATTGCCATGCTCACGGTGATAAATTAGCAAAAACGAAGGAAGACAAACAAACACATTTTAATAAAATGATGGCCGAACTTTGTGGAAGGGTGACTGGATACTGCAAAGGCAAGGGCGGGTCAATGCATATAGCAGATGTGGCCAGGGGCAATCTAGGGGCTACTGGAATAGTAGGCGGGCACGTACCTGTAGCTGCAGGAGCTGGCCTGTCAATTAAAATAAAGAAAGAAAAAAAAGTTGTCCTGTGTTTTTTTGGAGATGGCGCAAGCAATACAGGCAGTTTTTACGAGTCGGTTAACCTGGCTTCCATATTTAATTTGCCTGTTGTATTTATATGTGAAAATAATTTGTATGGAATGAGTGTTCCGTACAGCAAAGCGTCTAAGCTATCTGTAGTAGATAAAGCAAAAGCATTTAATATTCCAAGCGAGCAGATAGACGGGATGGATGTATTGGCTGTAGCAGAGAGTGTAGAAAACGCTGTAAAAAAATGCAGAAGCGGCAAAGGTCCAATCCTTTTAGAAATGCTTACCTATAGATGGTACGGACATTCAAGGAGCGATCCGAGGGTTTACAGGACAAAAGAAGAGGAGAAGGCATGGAAAGAAAAGGATCCGATAAAGCAGTTTAAAAACTATCTGATTAAAAATAAGGTAATCAGCAGTAAGGAATTTAGTGAGCTTGAAAAAGAAGTTAACAAAAAGATTGATACAGCAACAGATTTTGCTATCAACAAAAGCCCATTTCCAGAAAAAGATGAATTGTTTAAAGATGTTTATGCTGACTTAAATTTAAGTAAGGAAGAAATAGACAAGGAGAAAAGCATATCAGTACTTGTAAAAGATAAGAAAATAAATAGAGAAATTTTTTATTGGGAAGCTCTAAACGAGGCTATATCAGAAGAGATGGCTAAAAATCCTAATGTTTTTTGCCTTGGTGAAGATGTCGGCCTGTACGGAGGTGCCTACAGGGTTACAAAGGGATTGTTTGAGAAATATCCGGACAGGATAATAGATACCCCTATTTCAGAAGCAGCAATCGCTGGGGCTTGCATAGGATCTTCAATGACAGGGATGAGGCCAATTGGAGAAATTATGTACATAGATTTTTCTACGATAGCCATGGATCAACTGGTGAACCATGCTGCTAAAAATAGATATATGTTTGGTGGCAAAACAGTAGTTCCAATGGTTATGAGAACACAGGGAGGTACCGGAAGAAGTATAGCGGCGCATCATTCGCAGTCGCTCGAATCAATGTATTTACACTTTCCGGGTATTTATGTAGTGATGCCGACAACGCCATATGATGCAAAAGGACTGCTTAAGACAGCTATAGCTGATAATAATCCTATACTGTTTATTGAGCATAAAATGCTGTACGGCACAAAAGGCATTGTCCCGGAGGAAGAATACTATATTCCATTAGGCAAAGCAGATATAAAGAGGCAGGGCAGTGATATAACTATAATAACTTATTCAAGGATGGTGCTGGATTGCCTTAAGGCTGCTGAACAATTTGAAAAAGAAGGTGTGTCTGTTGAAGTTATTGACCTCAGGTCACTAAAGCCTTTGGATTTAGAAACAATAATTAATTCAGCAAAGAAGACCGGGAAAGTAGCTATTGTGTCAGAGGCATACAAAACACTTAATTTCGCAACTGAAATAGCTATGCTTATAAGTGAAAATGCTTTTGACCATCTTGATGCTCCAATACTTAGAATTACTTCAGAGGATGTCCCTGTTCCCATGAGTATGGCATTAGAAAAGGAATGTGTGCCTAATTCTGAGAAGATAGTTGCTAAAATTAAAGATAGGTTAATTTAAAATAATTTTTCCTGCTGATGTAAATCATAAATATTAGGATAGAAAAGGAAACAGTATGAAGACAGCTGTTCAGTTTGGAGCCGGCAATATCGGACGAAGCTTTATGGGCCAGCTTTTCTGGGAAACTGGTTACAGGATAATCTTTGTTGATGTAAACAAAGAAATTGTTGACTTGGTTAACAAAAGAGGGAAATGCCCCATACTGCTGCTTGATGCTTACGAGAGCAAAGAGATCCATCTATCTATTGATAAAATTAACGCATTGCATGTAGATGAAAAAGAGAAAATCGCTGATGCTATTTCTAACGCAGATATTGTCAGCACTGCAGTCGGTGTTAGAAATCTTGTTCACATTGCACCTCTTATAGCTGGTGGTTTAATGGAGAGGTTTAAAGATGTTGCTGCTCCACTGGATATTTATCTCTGTGAGAATGCTCTTGATGCTCCGAATACTTTAAAAGCAGAGGTTTTTAAATTTCTTGACAGTAAAACAAGGGAAATAGTTGAAAATAAGGTTGGTTTTGTAGGAACGGTTGTAGCTCGCATGGTTGATGTTGTAAGCGACCGTTCAAACGACGATCCTCTTGGTGCAATTGCTGATGCGTATCACAAATTCCCTATTGATGGAAAGGCTATAAAAACAAAGCCCCCTGATATCAAAGAGCTTAAAGTAGTGCGTAATTTTCAAGCTGAATTTGAAAGAAAATTTTTTACGCTTAATTTGGGTCACGCATCCATTGGGTATCTTGGATATTTAAAAAATTATACATATGTCAATGAAGCTATAAAAGATAAATACTTAAGTGCTGTCTTTGATGGAGTATTAAATGAGGCAAGGGCTGCGATGCTTAAGAAATACCCTGAGGATCTTGACCCGTATGAATACGATGAAGTGATAAAAGATATAAAAATACGTTTTGGCAATCCAATGTTTTTTGATACTATTAAAAGGATTGCAAGAGACCCGGTGCGGAAACTTGGGCCTGAAGACAGGCTTATCGGAAGCGCTAAGCTTTGCCTCTCCTATGATATTTTTCCTGAGAATATTGCATATGTGTGCGGTGCAGCTTTATGCTATGACTTCTGCGAGGACATTAATGCTGTTGAACTTCAGAGGAAAATTAGTGAGCAAGGTATTGAAAAAACTTTGGAGGAAGTTTCCGGAGTAGATTCAAAAGGAAAGCTTGGGAGAAAAATAATAAAATCCTACCTTGAACTCCAAAAAAAGAGAAAGGGCTGGAAAAATTATGCCAGGGACAAAGAAGGGAAAAAATAATTTAAGCTGGTTTTACTTTGGCTTTCTAGCGCTAAACACCTTTTTTGGTATTGGGATATTGAAAATGTTCTTATCTCTTCTTGTTAATTTCTACAGGGAAAGGCCAAATGTATCACTGATAGATATGGGCATCTATGCCTTGATTACTTTTCTGCTGGTTTTTTCTGCTGGTTTTCTATTTAGGCTATTTAACTATAAAACTTTGGCATGGCTACTGATTGGCGGGGTTAGCGCCACCAGATTTTTTCTCCAATTTATTACATGGGCTCCCTTGAGTTTGGCAATTTCTGCGCTTGGCACACTTCTCTGGATAACAAGTTTTATATTTTTTATATCTATGATTCAACAAGGAAAAATTAATTTATTTGCTGACTTTATGCCGGGATTGATTGCAGGAATTAGCTTTTATAGTGCTATGCATGGTCTCTTTGGTACATGGGATATGGTTTGGAGGCCAGAGCCTGCTGTATCTTTGATAATTTTATTTTTAACATCTCTACAGTTATGGATTATTTTTAATATATCAAAAAGATTTGGAGAAATTAAGGCAGCAGATGGCAGGTGCAATGTTTTCTATACCTTAATTGTAATTGCTCCATGGTTTTTGCTTCAGATGCTGAAGTTTCAAAATGTAGCATCTCACATGGCTACTGTCGGTTTTAATCTAACAATATCACTTGTAATAATACTGGTTTCAAATACAGCAGCCTTTTGTATAATTTTTTTATTTAGATTTAAAAAAACAAGGCTTTGGCTAACATTAATAGCTTCAATTCTTGCGCTTCTTTCGTTCTGGCCCGGGTCTGTAGGATACTTATATATTTTACAGATAATTTTTGGCCAGATAGGGTTTGTTTGGATTTTACTGGTAACTTTAAATAAAGCAGCTGGCAGTTATGCAGATAAAGTTCCATGGAAAAATACTTTTGCCATAGGGATAAGCGGTATCATATTCTTTATTTTTGCTTTTGCTTATTATGGAAGTTATGAAATAAACCTTCCATTTGAAAATTGGATAGTTCCAATATTTCTTGCTGCTGTTATAAGTATTTGTGGATTATTTTCAATCTCTTCTGTAAGTGTAAATTATAAAAATTTCAAGCCAGTCTATGCAATTATGTCACTGCTGATTATTCCGGTACTCATAGCTATGCCGGTCAGGAGTACCTGCGGGCCTGCTGAAGAAAAATCTTCCATCAGGGTGGTGAGCTATAATATTCATCAGGGATTTAATATAGATGGATATCTTGACTTAGAATCAATAGCCAGACTGATAGAAAGCAGTGGAGCTGATGTTGTCTCCCTTCAGGAAGTTTCCCGCGGATGGGTAATAAATAGTTCAGCAGATACACTTAGCTTTTTATCAAAAAGACTTGGGATGGAATATATTTTTGTGCCAGCATCAGATTCGATATGGGGGAATGCTGTTTTAAGCAAATATCCGATTAAACTTATCAGGAGCGACTATCTTCCAAGATTCGGGGCTCCCCTTAGAAGAAGTTTTTTGCTGGCAGGTGTGGAGCTTACAAAAATTGAAAATATTAATATATTATGTACCCATCTGCACTATATAGAGGACGGAGGATACATAAGGGAAAGTCAGGTTAGCAGGGTTCTTGATGGCTGGGGAGGATTAGAAAGAACGCTTATTATGGGAGATTTTAATGCTGAGACCGGTGACCCTGAGATAGAAAAAATGTATCAGGCAGGATTGGTAGATTCCCAGAAAGCTATAGGTGAAGGGGAAGGGTTAACCTGGGTTCACTACGAGCCTTATAGAAGAATAGACTATATCTGGGCTACGCCTGATTTAGAGATATTTAATCTTGAAGTTCCATACAGTACAGCTTCCGACCACCTTCCCATAGCAATAAGCGTTAAATGAGAAAGATAAAAAAATGGCAAAAGGATATATTTTTAAAAGAGTCCCGGCCTTTTTAATCTTATTCTATTTTACTGTACCAATTCTACTGTTTGCCTCCTCATGTGCCCCTGAGCCTGCTTTTGAGGAACTTATTGTATGCGAGGGCCTTGACAGCAAAACTTTTGCTCCTATTACCCAAAAAGATGAATTTGATATTAATGCAGAAGTAATTTATGCAGTTATTAAGGTATCAGGTGTTAGAGCCAGTGATAGCTGGCGCTATATTTGGAAAAACATTGACAGTGGTGAAATAATCTCTGATCTGACAGGCAAATACTCATCAAAGGAAACAGGATATCTGGAAGGATATTTTTCAAGCTGTGTCTGCCTGAGGGAAGGCGGATATATAGTAGCAGAACCAGGTGATTATAATATAGAGTTTTATCACAATGACGAGTTAAAGGGTAGTGTTACCTTTAAGATAAAAATTCCGGAAACTAAAATAATAGAAGTAACATTAGCCAGTGAAGTAAATGAGGAGATGGAGCCCGCAGGCACTGCCAGCCAGTTTAATCCTTTGGATGTTATTTATGTGTGTGTAAAATTAAATTACCTGATTGAGGGAAATATTTTAAGCAGCAAGTGGTATTCTGAAGAAGATGGGTTAATAAATAAGACCCTGTATGATATTGGTGAAAACTATTATGAACCTGGTTATGTTGCCTTTAACATATTCAATGAAGACCCTTGGCCACCCGGCAATTATAGTGTAGAGATATATTTAAACAAATCACTGCATGGGAAATATGATTTTGAAGTTATTAAAGCAGAAGTGGTTTTTGGAAATATATACGAAAATGATGGGTACATGTTTTTAATGCATTATCCTGATGATTGGGAATATGAAGAAGCAGAAATTGATGATGGCGCAAGGATAGATTTTCTTCCACCCCGCGAAGAAATAAATATTGTGATATCTATGATGCTGCTGGATGAGAAATATTCCGAGAATCAAATCTTAAAACTTGCTGATAAGATATCAGACGAAGCTTCCTCTTCTAATAATTGGAAACAGGTTGATAAGGTTGAAACCAGCAAACAATTAGGTGAGATTTCTTATAATGAAGTTTCTTATAAGTATGTAGATAACAAAGAAGATGGCTGGTTCATGACTTTGAGTTTTATTACACAGAATAATAAATTATATTTGTTTATGGGGCTGACAGATACTGAGTCCGAAGGCCTGGCGGAAGAAGTTTATTGTGGGATGCTGGACACCATTACTTTTAAATAGTTTTAGACAAAACTGAAGCAAAAATTTAAAATAAGCGGACACATAAGAAGACCTAATGGCAAGTAATGAATACCTTTATTAAAAATTCCTTGTGCTTCAAAAATAATGTCGTGCAGCTCGCCAAAGAACTGCCTTCATAAATCATTTAACTCGGGGTCTTTTTTTAATTAACTTTTCTTTAGGCGACTATACCCTCTGGACACGTTATATCAAACTTCCCTTTATTGCCACTTTATTCTATCAGAAAGGGGGTGGAAGGCGAACCCACTTACTCGTATTTTCTGCAAATTTAAGCAATTTATCAAGAGAAAAATTGTTGAATTTTTATATGATAAAATAGCTTGACAAAGAAACAAGAGAATATTGCTCCAAATATTTGAAATGGTTAAAAATAGATGAAGTAGAATTGATTTTCCCAGGAAGGTAGACTATTATTGATTAAGTTTTATGGCTGAATAGTAACAAAAATTAATTATATAATTATATTATACCTGTTTGCCAAGTTTAGTACTATTAATGCTCTTTGGGAGGAATTTTATTTGCAAAAAATAACTATGGTCATACCAACTTACTGGGGTCCGTCTAAAGACAAGGATATAGGAGAAGAAAAGGTATTTGATCATCCCACACCTCTTGATCAGGAGGGGACCATTGGGAGAGTTCTTGAAAGTTTAAAGGTGCTGGAAAGAAGTGATTTCTCTATAGTACTTATTGTGGCATCCACTTCCAGTAAAATAGAAAAGGAAGTAGTCAACAAAGTAAAAGATATTTCCAGACCTTTCAGGAGAAAATATGACTTAAAGCTTCTTCACCATAAAAATTTAGAAAGTTTAAGGGAAAAACTTCTTAGCAAGAATGTAATACCTGATGCCTGTTCTCTTATAAACCTGGATAATTATTCGTCAGTCAGAAACATATGTTCCATCGCAGGAATTCTAAATGATAGTGATCTGGTAGTTTTTATTGATGATGATGAAGTCTTTGAAGACAGCAATTTCATTGACAAAGCTGTAGAGCATGTGGGCAAGGAAAGAGATGGAGAAAAAATTCTGGCTGTAGCAGGATATTATACTAATAGTGATGGCAACTATAGGCTTGATGAGGCTGGCGTACCTTTTTGGAAAAGGGAGTCCTGGAATAATGTGATTGCAATGAATCAAGCTTTTGACCAGATTATTGGGAAAAGACCAAGACTAAAACTCACCCCCTTCGTTTTTGGGGGTAATATGGTTATTCATAGGGAACTGCTGGTAAGCGTACCTTTTGATCCTGCAATAACCAGGGGAGAGGATATTGATTTCCTGATCAATGCAAGGATAAGCGGAAAGAAATTCTGGCTGGATAATACCCTTTCTATTGTACACCGCCCACCTTCCAAGAAGAGTCCGCAATGGCTAAGTTTCAGGGAAGACATCAAAAGGTTTCTTTATGAGAAAAAAAAGGTAAATGACCATAGTCATATCAAGGAAGTAAGCAGGAATGCACTGATGCCTTATCCAGGCTTATTTGTGGGGGAAGACCTGGAAGATAGAATACTTAAAGCAAACAAGCTCCTTTACCGGGAATATGAGGAAGCCGGAAGGAGGTATGGGATGGAGCAGTGCGATATCAATGAAGAGATAGTAAAGTCAGGCAAGTTAAGAGATATCGATACCAGGACTTGGTTGAAAAGGCTAACATCCAATTGGAGGATACTTACACGTGCCGTTGCAGGAGTCGGCATACCGGATTAGACTAATATTAAGCATATATACTCAAAGGATTATTGGAACATGAAAATATTATTTGTACCCAGATAATTTCCACATGGCAAAGTAATAGGTGGCCTATCCTTATCTATAATCGCATAAAATACCTGTCCGAAAATCATAAGATAGGACTGGCATCATTTATAAGGGAAGAGGACAGGAAATACCTAAATACCCTGGAACCTTATCTGGACGAGATTGAACTTATGCCTTATCCACCGATAAGAAACAGGTTCAGAAAAGCTTATGATTATTTCTTCTCATAAATGCCGCCATATATGGTAAATACTAAGTCACAGGAGATGAAGGACATGGTTGCCAGGATGACGGTAAGATCCGGATATGATGTGGTCCTGGCTGAACCTTTATAGATTAAAACAATATGAGTTCTCAATGTATAGGGATGCCGATCTTCTGTTGACCCTTACACCTCAGGAAAAGGATAGAATCCTTAAGATAGAACCTGGTCTTAGAATTGAGGTGGTACCCCATGGCACAGATACAGAAAAATTTAGTCCTTTTCCGGATAATGTAAAAGAGGTCAGCGTGGCTTTCCTGGGAAATTATCCGCATAATCCAAATGCAGATGCAGTAATGTTTTTTATAAGGAAAATGTGGCCAGGGAAGGTTAAAGGAAATATATGACAAAAAATAAAGAAAAATCTGGCTGATTAGGCATATACTGATTGGCCATAGCGGATGAAGTTAGAGCCAGAATCATTAATTTACTTTTAGGTGGAATATTGTCTTTTGTATTGGCTATTTATCTATTCAATTGGGATAGCCGAAACAATACCAGAAGGGGCCATCCTCTTTTTGGGTTCATTGCAATCCTACCTTATATAATTGGTGCTGCTTTTCTTCCATAATAGAAATTGGATGTTGAAAATCTATACCAATATGTTATTAATTTGAAAAGATTTTGGCTGAGCATTGTGGTCAGGATAAAATGAGACAGTATAAAAAAGAGTGTCTAACCTGGAAGGAAATAGTTTTGTATGTAAACTCAAATGCATAAATAATAACCTTTTTTAAATCAATAAACTATTTTATAAGATGATAAAAAGGCTTTTATCTTTTCCACAACAGGCTCTAAAACATACAGCTCTATGGCCCATGAATGGTTTAGACCAATGCTTGAAGAAAAAAGTTTTGAGATAATTGGAGAATTCTCATGTCTTGGTTTTGATACTGCTCTAACAAAAGAAGGGATTAATAAGAGCAGACCAAATAAACAGAATACTGTAATAAACAAATTAATTGATAACACGGAATTTAATTGATAAATTTCTCCCAATAGCAAAATTATACAGATGGGAGAAAATATGAAAGCCAAGAAAAAGGCCAAGCTGGATTTAGTTGGCGATGATACTTTGG
>JAUVXY010000101.1 GCA_030603375.1 Actinomycetes bacterium
CTGAAAAAAGTTTAAAGTTTCTGAAAGGGCTCTTAAGTTAGCTTAATAATTGTATCAAAAGAAATAGATTGGAGATTTGGTAAATGGCAGAAATAATTTTAAGAAACATTTTTAAGAGATTTGGCGACCTTGTTGCAATTAATGATTTAAGCCTGGACATCAAAGAGAGGGAATTCCTGGTCCTTCTTGGGCCATCAGGCTGTGGAAAAACGACCACTCTTAGATGTATCTCTGGCTTGGAAACGCCGGATGAAGGAGAAATTTTAATAGACGGGAAAGATGTTACAAATAAGAGAGCATCGCAAAGAGACATAGCATTTGTTTTTCAGCTGTATGCTTTATATCCTCATCTGACAGTTTACGGTAACATAGCTTTTCCTTTATTGACACAAAGAACTGCTAAAAAGAAGATAGAGCAGGAAGTAAACAGGGCTGCAGAAATTTTACAGATAAAACACATATTGGGCAAAAAACCAAAAGAACTTTCAGGCGGGGACATGCAGAGAGTTGCTCTTGGAAGGGCAATTGTCAGAAGACCAAAAGCTTTTTTACTTGATGAGCCGATAGGGACACTGGATGCAAAATTCAGGGAGGAAATGAGAACCGAACTTAAGAAACTCCATGTTGATATTGGTGCTACAACAATATATGTAACACATGATCAGGTTGAAGCCATGTCTATGGGGGATCGTATTGCTGTAATGAAGCTTGGTGTCCTGCAGCATGTTGGAACACCCAATGAAATATATAGCAAGCCAAAAAATTTATTTGTGGCAAAATTTATAGGAAGTCCGGGGATGAATATTCTAGATTGTAAACCAGAGAGAGATCCAGACGGAAGACTTACCCTGCGGCTATCATCTACCGGTGTATGTATTTCAATATCTGATGAAATCCAAAAAATAATTTTAGACAAAAATGAAGAAAATAAAGAATTAGTTCTAGGGGTAAGACCAGAGGATGTAATGTTGAGTCTGATAAAAGAAGAGAATTATATTAAGACAGAAGTTTTTGTTGTTGAAGCAACAGGCTCTTATAATATTATAGATGTAAAGTTAGGCAGTGATATTGTTAAAGTCCGCACACTGCCAACTGTGGCACCAAAGATTGGAGAAACTGTGTATATCGGTATTGATATGGGAAGAATAAGCATCTTTAATAAAAAGGATGGGAACTCGATAATGTAATAATAAAATAAGTTGGGAGAATATGTAAATGGCAGAGGTAAAATTAAATTCACTTACAAAGACTTTTGGTGATGTAACTGCTGTGGATAATATGAATCTGGAAATTAAGGATAAAGAGTTTTTTATCCTACTTGGGCCAACAGGAGCTGGGAAAACTACGACATTAAGATTAATAGCCGGGTTAGAGAAAGCAGATAAGGGAGAAGTTTATATAGATAATATTTGTGTAAATGGCCTTAGTCCTGCATTGAGGGATGTTGCATTTGTTTTTCAATATTATACTCTTTACCCAAATTATACTGTAAAACAAAATTTGGAATTTCCATTGAGGTCTAATCTTAGAAAGTTATCTACACCAGAAATTAATAAAAAGGTTGCAGAGGTTGCAGAGGTTTTGCACATTGAGCACTTAATGAGCAGAGAGACTGTAAACCTAAGTGGTGGTGAAATGCAGCGGGTAGCAATTGGAAGAGCTATAGTAAGGACACCAAAAGTTTTTCTAATGGATGAGCCATTGTCAAACTTGGACGCAAAGTTAAGAGAAGAGATGAGAGCAGAGCTTGCAAGACTCCATTTAGATTTGGGATCTACTTTTTTTTATGTAACACATGACCAGATTGAAGCAATGACAATGGGCGATAGGATAGCAGTACTTAATGAGGGTAAAATACTTCAAATTGGAACTCCTGATGAAATATATAATTCACCCAAAGATGTTTTTGTTGCTAAATTTGTTGGAAGTCCTGCAATAAATTTATTTGATGCAGCTACCGAGGGAAATAAATTAGTAGTTGGCAAAGGGGCAATGATTTGTAATATTGCTGAAAAGCAATCAAGCTTGCTCAAGGGTTATAATAAGAAGAATATAATTTTAGGAATAAGGCCTGAAGATATTGAAATGTTGAGGGAAAAGAAAGGGGCTAACTCCATTAAATGTTCTGTATATTTTAAACAGAGCATGGGCGTGGAAGATATTCTAAATTTAAAAATTGACAATATTTTCTTTAAAGCGGTTGCTCCTGTAAAGTTTATGGCCAAAGTTGGTGAAGTAGTTTATGCAAATATTAATATGGATAGAGCTCACCTGTTTGATGCTGAAACAGAAACTTGTATAGTATAGGGGGAAAGAAAAAATATTTAATTTCTAGAAGCTAAATTTTTATTATATAATCTATAAAATTTATTAATAGTTGGTCTGAAAGGATTTTTTGGTTATGAAAAAAAGAGTTGTAGTCGAAAAAGCACTGGAGAGAAGTAATGGTAGTTTAAATCTTAAGCCGGCGTGGGTAGCACGCGATTTTCTTCCTCCAGGCAGAAGACTGGGGCTAAAAGAAAATGAATACGAAGCAGGAGAGCGCGGCTGGATATCAGAGAGGTGGCTGGCATCTGTTACAAAGGCTGACAATGCAGTTGGTCCGGAAGATGAAGGACTGAGTTATTTAGCTGTTGAGGGCGATGATAAAATAACTTTAAAGGAGGCAGTAGAGGTTGCAGGAGACCTGATAATGGGAACCCAGTATACAAAAACCCATACCGGGTTAGGGAGACTTGCAAAAATATATGATTATGATGCAAGGTTGCCTTATCATATCCACCAGATGAAAAAAGATGCAAAACTTGTTGGAAGAAATCCGAAAGATGAAGCTTATTATTTCCCTGAAGATGTAGATACAGGCTCGCACCCTGAGACTTTTTTTGGTGTACACCCATATATAGCAGATCAGAAAAAATATGAAATACTGCTTCCATATCTGGAAGATTGGGACAGCGACTCAATATTAAAGCACTCACGAGCATATCTTAATGTTAGGGGAGAAGGGTTTTTTCTGCCCTCCGGGGTGCTTCATGGGCCCGGGACAGCGCTAACAATTGAACTTCAAGAAAATTCTGATGTCTTTGCGATGCTTCAGGCATTAAATGCAGGAAAAATTATTTCAAAAGAATTGTTATTTAAGGATGTACGCAGGGAAGACAGGGAAAAATATGGTGAAAGAATAATTCTAAATCAAATAGATTGGGAAACTAACGGAGATCCATATTTTTACGAGAATCATCGCCTTGAACCAAAACTGGTTGAAGAAACTAATCAGGAAGGCGGACAGGAGCATTGGATATCTTATAATACAAATAAGTTCAGTGGAAAGAAATTAACAGTAAAACCAGGATGTACCTTTACCAGCGTGGATAGGGGAGTTTACAGCATACTTGTATGGAAAGGCAGCGGTAAATTTGATGGGTATCCAATAGAGGCTGGTAATTTTAATTGTGATGAACTTTTAATTTCATTTGACAGAGCAGTAAAACCGCTAACTGTAGAAAATACTGGGACAGAAGAGTTGCAAATAATAAAATTTTTTGGTCCTGACATAAATGCTAATGTTCCAATGATTAAACAATATAAGAGTTGACAAATCAGTTCTGGCATTATTTTAATATAAATTTTTTCAAATATTTATAGAAAATTTTTAAATTAAATGAATGGAGGTTTGGTATGGCGAAAAAAACATCAATTGGAGGATGGGCGTATATATGGGGCGGCTATGAGGAAAGCCCTATTCCTTTTAAAGATGTTGTTGAAAGACTTTCTGTCCTTGGATTTGACGGTATTGAGATGGCTGCATTTCCTCCGCACCTGGAACCTAATACAAAAGAGAAGCGCAAAGAAATTAAGAAAATGCTGAATGATTATAAATTAGGCGTGTCTGGCCTGGCTGCACCATTTCCATCACCGGCAACATCAAAGAAGAGCGATTACCTGGATGCGGTTAAAACAAATCTTGAAATATGCAGTGATCTTGATATCCCCAAGCTCAGAGTTGACACTGTTGACCCCCCAACTGGAATACCTGGCGGCATGGATTACGAGACCTGTTTTTCTAAAGTAGCCGAAGTCTGGAATGATGCTTCTGAAATATGTATGAAAAATAATGTGAAGCTTGTATGGGAATTTGAACCTGGTTTTTTGTTTAACAAGCCAGGTGAAGTAGTCAGGATGGTTTACAAGGTTGATCATCCAAACTTTTCAATATTGTATGATTCCTGCCATGCACATATGTGTTCAGTAGTGGGTGCACGACAGTTGGGCAAAAAGGAAACGCTTCCCGGTGGAGTTGTTCAATTTACATATATGTTAACAGGGAAAATTGGGCATATCCATTTAATTGATTCAGATGAGACTTTGCATGACGGTGACACAAGCACACATGCTCCTCTTGGAACAGGGGTACTGGATTTTGATAAAATTATTCCAGCAATACTGGAAGCCGGATATACTGATGAGTGGTGGACAATTGATTTGTGTTTCTGGCCAAAAGCTTTGGATGTGACTGAAGATAATAAAAAGTATCTTGATGAATTGATTAAAAAATTTGGATAAATTAAAAGAAGCTGAAAGTTATTATAGCCGGGTTTGATGCTTGCTGTGATTTAAATTAAAAAAGGAGGGATGGAAGTGGCTGAAAAAATGAAAGCCCAGGTTTTTTATGAGGCTGAAAAAATGAAGCTTGAAGAGATACCGATTCCTGAGATTACAGATATAGACGTGTTGGTAAAAGTAAAAAATGTTGGAATTTGTGGATCTGATGTATCCTATTACTATGGCCTTAGTCCCCTTGGCACAGCTACAGGGAAAGGGCCTCTGGTTTTGGGCCATGAATTTACTGGAGAAATTGTAAAGGTCGGAAAAGTACCGGCAGGTATGGGACTTTTTAAAGAAGGGGATAGAGTTGTAGTTAATCCAGTTCAGAACTGCAACGCATGTTATGCGTGTGCTTCTGGTCAAACCCATCTATGTGAAAATATAAGTGTTCCAGGAGTTACAAAAAACTGTTGTTTTGCAGAATACTGTGTATCAAAATATACAGGTTTATTTAAGCTTCCTGATAATATGAGTTATGCTGCAGGTGCCTTTACAGAACCATTTGCCTGTGCTGTAAATGGCATGAAGAAATTAGAGATTGAGCCGGGCCAGTTCTTAGTTATATTTGGTCCTGGCGCAATGGGACAAATGATGGTGCAGCTGGCAAAATCTACTGGTGCAG
>JAUVXY010000089.1 GCA_030603375.1 Actinomycetes bacterium
GTTCTTCCCCCCTAAGCTTTAAATTTTTTAGAAAGCTTAAGGGTATCAGATTAATAATTAGTCCGACAAGGTGTCCGGATACTTCCGTTATGCTGTCCGGATGTTCCCGGAACGGTGTCCGGATGTGGCCGAAATACGCAAGGAAATGATCAGCTTATTTTGACTATTAAATTGGTGTCCAACTTTTGGGGTTCATATCATCTTATACGCTTTCTATTAACCATTTCTAAATTACTATATTTTGGTTTGTTTACTAATTTGTTAACACTTTTCACTAATAATATCATATTTACTCTTTTTATTTAAAATTTATATTTTATGAAGAATTACTTGAAATTGAGGTCTATACTATTTTTTCTAGCGTAGGTTTTGGCAAGTGCTGTAAATATTGCACCTTTATTCTTTTTAATCCTACCCGTAAGGCAAGCATCCTTAATTATGCTTATCAGTATCGGCGTAGGAAAAGAAATAAAAATAGAAGATTTAGATATTATTTAAATCATATTTTTCTTCTTGAAGCTAAAATATCCACCTTCTGCAACAATAATGTGATCAAGCACGCTTATTCCAACAATAGAGCATGACTTGCACAGCCTTCTTGTAACCTCAATATCATCAAGCGAAGGCTCGGGGTCCCCGCTTGGATGATTATGCAAAAAAATAATTGAAGATGCCGATTCTTTTATCGCAGGTTTAATCACTTCCCTTGGATGGACTATTGACGCAGTGAGAGAACCCTGGGAGATAAGCACTTCCTTTATTAACTTGTTTTTAACATCAAGCAGGATCGTCCTAAACTGTTCTTTTTTTAAGTCCTTCATAAGCGGAATATAATAATTTGCCACCTCACTGCTGCACCTGAAACTTTTATTGTTCCCATTTTGTTCAGAAACTGCCCTTTTCCCTAATTCAAGTGATGCAAATATTTGAGCTGCTTTTGCTCTGCCAATACCATTAATTTCTAATAATTCCGGGAATGACACGTTTAGAAGATCCCTTAAATTTTTAAATTTTGAAATAACACTTTTTGCCAAATCCAGTGCAGACATACTTTCGCTATTACTTCCTATCCCGGTCCTTAGAACAATAGCAAGAAGCTCGCTGTTGGACAGAGATTCGGCTCCAAGTTTTATAAGTTTTTCCCTTGGCCTTTCTTCTTCGGGCCAATTTTTTATTGATATTTTATACAACTTTCTTTGGCTCGGCTTAAAATTAAAATATTTAACGATTTCACTTCAAAATAGTACCTGCTTGAAGTTTATCTTTATTAGATTAGCATAAATATGTAATTGTGTAAATATATAATTGATATTTAATTTTCCGGATTCCTTTTTGCTTTTGTTTGATACTACTTTACAACCTTGTAGCCCCTGTCCTGCCATTCTATGATACCGCCCATATCATAAACTTCGCTAAAGCCATTTTTAACTAAAATATTGGCTGCATTACTGCTCCTCCTGCCGCTTTTGCAATAAACAATTATAGGCTTGTCTGCGGGTAACTCACTCAGCCTCCCTTCAAGCTCTGATACGGGAATAAGCACGGCACCTTCTAAATGACCTTCCTTGAATTCTTCTGGAGTTCTTACGTCCAAGATTATATGGTCCTCTTTACTTGTAATTATTTCATAAACTTTTTCTACAGAAATTAGTACAACCTCTGGGGTTGATTCTTCTTTTTTTGTTGTCTCTTCTTCTTGAAATTCTCCTATCTCCCCTTCTGTCCCTGTATTTTCTGTGTTTCTAATTTTACAACCGCCGGCAACTGAAAAAATTAGAAACAGTGCTGCAAATAAAATAGTAATAGATATGCGCAATTTATTTTTTTCCATAGTTCCCTCCCCTGCATAATAATGCTAAGCTTTAAGCGTTGAAAAATTTACCAAAAGTCAAAAAACTGTTTAGCGCCCATCCGGTATAATAAAATACACTTTACCCTGTCTGGCTTATTATAGCTATAATCATACTATTAACTGGGTCACAATTAAATCCTTAAATTCATAATCTCTTATTACTAAAAGCTTCCAAACCTAAAAGGTGAAAAAGTTTATATTTACTTCAAAACTAAGTTAATATATCATTTAAGACAATTAAAATTTTATATTCATCTTAAGACAGAAAGGGTTGATTAATGGACAATATCGCTATAATTACTGATAGTACAGCTGACATTCCTGTATCTCTTGCAGAAGAATATGGAATAATTATTACACCTTTGTATGTTGGTTTTGAGGGAAAACTATATAAAGAAGGAAAGACAATAACTAGCGAGAAAGTATATGAAAAATTAGAAGCCGGAGTCAAAGTAAGCACTTCTGCTCCACCTACCGGAGATTTTGTAAATATTTTTAGAGACTTAATAGAGAAAAAAGGTAAAAATTTAATTTATTGCATCCATCTTAGCTCCAAACTTTCAGGCACTTTCAATTCTGCAAATCAAGCTAAAAAATTCTTCCCACAGGCAAAAATTAAAGTTATTGACTCTAAAAACGCTACTATCAGCTTAGGTTTTATTGCGCTGGAGGCAGCAAGAGCTGCCAGGGAAGGAAAAAGCGAAGAAGAAATAGATTCTTTGGTAGAATCCTTGATAAAGAAGAGTAAATTTTTTGCAACAATAGAAAATTTTGACTATTTATTTAAAGGAGGCAGGGCACCATTTCTTGGAAAACTTCTAAGTAAATCAATAATATTTAAACTTATTATTACCATTGATAAAAACGGTAAGGTAAAACCAAAGAAGATTGTAAGAAATATGAGAAATGTCCTCATTGAGTTCTGCAGGCAAGCTAAAAAGGCATCGTCTTTAGCCAAAAAGGTGCACATTGGTATTTTCTATGGTTCAAATAAAAAAATAGCTTTAGAACTTGAAAAGTTAATAAGAGATGATAGTGATATAGAAAGTGATGAAATAATTTTAACCGAGATAACTACTGTAATGAGTGCTCACACAGGACCGGGAATATCCGGAATAGCTATTTGCCCAAAAATTGAGTATTAGTCTTCAGTAAAATTAAAACAAGTAAAAACAGTGCAGCAACCACCGATGTTCTTAGAGATCTGCCATATTTTTATTAATATCTAATGTAAATGCTTCTGAGCTTATGGCAATTTCACTAAATTCAAAGACATAAAAACCTGGCTTCCTCCAAAAATTATCATTACTGTAGAAGTGGCCTTCAAATGGCCCGTAGCAGTTTCTACTGGACCCGACGCCTGACAACGTATCAGAACTGCCAAAGCGATAAACTAATTTGTTGACTAAATTGTCAACTTATTATCCTTTTAATTTCTCATGCAACCATCAATGATAATGTAATATTAGAAATAATAAATTAAAAATAAAGGATACATTAATATCAGCTGAAATATGGAATATTCAAATAAGTGCTTTGGTCAGGCTTTAAAAGAAATAATGAAAGACAATAAGATAAAATCAAGAAGCCTGGCAAGTAAAACTAATCTTGACTTTAGTTATTTTAGCAAATTAAAGAAAAGAGAAAAGCGCCCGCCAATTCAAACTATTAAGATAATCGCTGGTGGATTAAATGTGCCAGCAGAATATTTTTTAGAGTATAGAGTTCATACAATAAAAAAGCTGCTGCTGAACAATCCTGACATGGTTGACAATGCTCTCAACTATGTAGAAAACTTAATAAATAAGGGTAAATTAAAAGTTGCAGAAGGAAAAACTCAATTTACAAAAAAGTAAAATATATTTTTTACTTCAAACTATGCAAGCCTCGCCAACCATTTTTTAGCGTTTCGCTTAATATACATCAAGCAGTAAGATAGACTCTAAAACCTATGCTCTTTTAAATTATTTGACATTAAATTAAAATTATCCCTGGAAGAAGAAAATCAACCAAAAATTTTAAAAATGAATTTAGAAGATTTATCAGAATTATTAGACAAAATTTTAAGCAAGTGCACAGTTTGCCCGCACAAATGCAAAGTTAACAGAAAAAAAGGAGAAAGAGGTTTCTGCGATGCAGGATATAAACCTGTTGTGTCATCTGCTATGCCGCACCATGGGGAAGAGCCCCCTATTTCAGGAAACAGAGGCTCCGGAACCATATTTTTCACATATTGCAACATGAAATGTGTCTACTGTCAAAATTATCAGATAAGCCAGGAGCATGAAGGAAGAAAAGTCAGCACGCAAGATATTGCTGACATCATGCTGAAACTTCAGGCTGAAGGCTGCCATAACATTAATTTTGTTTCACCTACAATCTGGATCCCACAGATTGTAGAAGCGCTTTCAATAGCTAAAAAAAATGGGCTGACCATCCCTACTGTTTTTAATACAGGAGGATATGACAACCCACAATTAATAAAGATGCTAAATAGTGTAGTGGATATTTACATGCCTGATGCAAGATACAGCAGCAGCGATGCAGCAGAAAAATATTCCGGCATTAAAAATTATGTCAGGTATAACAGGCAGTCGCTTAAAGAAATGTACAGCCAGGTTGGCGGACTTAAGCTTGACTCAAACGGCATTGCCATAAAGGGGCTTCTTGTAAGGCTTCTGGTTATGCCTGACAACATCGGTGGAATTAGAGAAACTTTAGATTTTATAAAAAATGAGCTTTCAACTGATGTCTATCTTAGTATTATGGCACAATATCATCCTGCGTATAAAGCAAGAAACTACCCTGAACTGCATAGAAAAATAACAGCAGGGGAATACTTGGAAATAGTAAAATATGCTGAAAAGATAGGATTTAACTTTGGATGGACGCAGGAGTACATATCACTAAACAGCAACAAAGATCTGTTTATGCCAGATTTTAAAGATAAAGACGTCTTTAAATACAATAAAAAACATACCGAGTGATTCAAATTATTCTTTTAGCTTGGCGCCGCAATAGGGGCATAGTTTAAATTCTTTTTTTACTTGTTTCCCGCACTTAGAGCATTTTAACCCATTATCTTTTTTAATATTACTGTGCTTTTTTTCAGGAGCAGCGCTCTTCTTAATTTTGATATCTTTATCCGTTAAATTAAAAATACTTTTAATTTTATTTAAAATTCTTACCTCGTCTTTTTTTAGTTCTCCGTCTTCCTTAAATTTTTTATACATATTCGAGTAAAAGTCTATTATGTCTTCCTTTTCAAACTTATTTAAAGTTTCTATTTCCTTATCCTTTAACTCTTTATATATGGCAACATTAACTTCAATTTCATCAAATTTCTTGTCCAGCAATTTATCACATTCTTTGCAGTAAAAAGATTCAGAGGAATCAGATAATTTTTTACCGCATTCCTGGCAGTATTCAGTCATATTTGCTCCTAAAATATTTCTAATAGTTTATAAATAATATGTTTTTAATAATATTTTATCTTTCTAATATTGTTATATTATCATAAAAAAAACATCTGTAAAATTGCCGTTTGGCTTTAATGGCTCAAGATTACAAAATAGCTCAGGCTTCACATACAAATATCTACAGCCTCTCCTTTTTCCATCCCTTAATTTCTTCCAGTGACATAGTATTTAAAATATCACCTTTTTGCAGCCCTGCTCTTCTTGCAACATCTACCCCCAGTTTAATCATATCCATATCCTCAATACGGTGAGAGTCTGTGTTTATGGCAACTTTTACTCCCATCTTCCCGGCTTTTCTAGCATTTTCTTCATTTAGATCCAGCCTTGCAAAGTAAGAGTTTATTTCTAAAGCTTTATTATTCTTGGCAGCAGCTTCCATTAGCTTATCCATATCTATAAAATATGGAGCACGGCTTCCAAAAACTACACCAGTTGGATGAGCGAGAATATCTATATATTTATTTTCAAGTACACTCACGGCCCTTGCAGTATTTTCAATGCTATTGTTTGGAAAACTTGAATGCATGGCACAGATTACCATATCTATTTTTTTTAAAATATCATTGCTGTAATCAAGCCTCCCAATTCCTTTTATATCAACTTCGGCCCCCATCAATATATAGGGTTCTTTTACACGGGACCTTAAATTATTAATATATCTTATCTTCTCTAAAACCCTC
>JAUVXY010000133.1 GCA_030603375.1 Actinomycetes bacterium
CTAAATAAAGGAGGTGATGATTATTGCGGGTATTATTTTTTACAATAATGTTAAAATTGGGATATAATTGCCAAGAGATGGTTCAATGGTACTGACGTAATGGTTCAATGCTGGTGAAGTTTTACATTTTTAAATACTACAAATTCATTTTTCATAAGCCTTTGTTTTTTTATCCCTTAATACTTTAAGCCAGGAGTACAATCTTTCATCTATCTTTCTAAGGCGTGCCAGATCCTTATTATATCTTTTATATGCAAATGCTTTTTTTAATATATTATCATTACTGACATAGGTAAGCTTGGTCCTGCCTTCTATTTTTCTAGATATGGCCCAGTAGGGTCCGTGTTTTTTACCAATAGCGCAGTAGCATTTAGGATTGCCGCATTTTTTGTATATCTTATGGATACAGCCTTCTATCATGGCAGAAGGTGAGGACAGTCTTGACTGGAGTCTAGATCTTTTCTGTGAGAGTCCCCAGATTGCTTTTCTAATCTCATCTGGTTTTAAGTCACTGATTTTATTCATTTGGATATATGATATATCCAATTTACAAGCAAAACATGCAATTTTTACAAAATTGTAGTAAAAAAATTTATAGCTGTGCTAATATAGTGGTGTTTTTTAACTGATTTTCCTTATGTCTGAATCACTGAAAAATATTTCTCTTTTCCGAGCTTCAAATAAATTTTGCATATTTAATGGTATTTGTTAGAATAAAATTGGTTTGGTATTACTTAAAGTTTAATGTTATTTTTTATAATATGCGGATTTAAATAAATTTTACGAATGCATTTCGTATAAAGTTGTGTACAGGCAAAGTACTTTGGCCATTTTAAGTTAGGCGGCATTGCAAAGTTTAAAAGGAGAATATGAACATGGGCTTAATGAATGAATATATCAACAGAAAATTAAGTGGTCCTGAATTAGAATCTGAGCTATTGAAGTTAATTTCGGAATACAACAAATTGAGAGGTGCATATTTATTTGTATATGCTGCTGCGATTGGGAAACCAATCCCTGCTATCCAATTAGAACAATCAGATTTCTATGTAATTCGTGATTTATTAGCGGGCAAAAAAGACCTTAAAAAAATTGATATATATATCGAAACACCTGGTGGCAGCGGTGAAACAGCAGAAGAGATAGTCAGGTTTTTACACAATAATTTTGATAAAGTTTCCTTTGTAGTGTCTGGAGAAGCTAAAAGCGCCGGAACAATTATTGTTCTATCAGGTAATGAAATTTTAATGACTGAAACTGGAAGCTTGGGACCAATTGATGCACAAATGAAAATTGGACGTTCTGTAGTATCGGCGTATGACTATATGGAATGGGTTGAGGAGAAAAGGAAAGAAGCAGAAAAACAAGGTAGCTTAAACCCATTCGACGCTACAATGGTAGCACAGATTACACCTGGTGAATTGGGCAGTGTATTCCATGCATTTAAATTTGCTGAAGAGTTAGTAATTAAATGGTTGATAAATTACAAATTCAAAAAATGGACTGTTACTGAAACCCATAAAAAACCTGTAACTGAAAAGATGAAAAGGATACGAGCAGAGGAGATTGCAAAGAAATTAACAGATCATTCCAGATGGAGATTACATGGGAGGTCAATAAAAATTGATGATTTAATAAATAAAATTAAGTTAAAGATAACAAGGGTAGATAGTGACCAAAAATTGGCTAATATTGTATATAGAATTCAAACAGTCTGCAGGCTGCTTTTTGAAACAACCACCTCTTTTAAGATATTTGCAACGAAAGATAACAAAATATTTAGACAGGCTGTTCCTGTTGGAGCTCCCATAAGAATACCAAAAAAACCGAAAGTTGATGTAATTGAAATCACACAAAAATGCCCAAAGTGTGGTGAAATTTACAAGATATATTGCAAATTTGCTCCTAATCCTCAGATTGATGTAGATTTTAAAAATAAAGGATTTATTCCTTTCCCGAAAGATGCTAAAATTACGTGTAAATGTGGTTTTGAAATAGACCTTCTGGGTATTAAGAACCAAATTGAAATACAAGTAGGAAGAAAAATCATTATTTAATAAGGAGGAAAAAGTATGGAGGCGAAGAGGAAAAAATTAAAACAAAAAGAAGAGAATGTGTTATTAACTTTTTTAAAACAAACTCAAGAAGGAAAGTATGCAAAAATAGATGAAAGTTCGCTCTCCTATCCTAGAATTAAAGAACAAAGAGAAGAATCCTATTATGAAGACGAATATTACTATAGCGTTAGATAAGGTGGTAAGCAGTAAGGTTGCAACATCGTATATGCTGGAAACATTATTTGCTATTGCTGTTAACTGCATAAGATTGAAAAAAACAGAGGATGATATTATGATACCAAGAAATAAATTTGCCTATAGTATATATTAGGTAATTGTCATTATTTCCTTGGCTTTACCTAATTTTCCTTGCCTTAAGTTTTAGTAATTTTTACGTATGTTAGCTGGCTTGCACCAAGTATGGCTACAAATACTTCTACTTTTTTATCTCTCAAGTTTTTCTGCCCCCAATGGGTAACTTCTCTCCTAAAAAATCCACAAACATCTTATATTCTGCCTTATGCTCTATATTCATGGTAGCACTGTATGCTTGCCTCCAGACTTGGAAGTGATAGCAAAATCGTGAGCATCCATATCCAGTAGGATTACTTTTTCTGTACCACAGCCAAAGCACATGCAAAGTAACTTCTTTCTTTCTAATGTCCTTGTTTACCAACGAAAAATCACAGAATCTTAAAAATGGTTTTGGGAAAAGCCTAAATAAAACAAATTAAGTAATAATAAAAATAAATGTATTTTAATAGGGGGTTTGGGGATACCCCCAATATAACCGCAAATGTAACTATGTGTTACGTTTGCATATCTTGCCTAATAAATTGGCCTAATAAATTGGGTAGGGTGAAAATTGATGATAGTTGGCGCCTGTGAATTAATATTATATAGGCTTTAGTAAAATAACCCAGGTAAAAAGGCTTTTAAAATGAGCCGTGTGCGAATTGAAAAAAGGGGGAAGGGGTGGGTTTCGCTTCTGTTATTCTATTCATAATTATTTTTCATTCCTAATAATAACTACCTTCCATCTCTATTTCTCTATCGTATTTATTATTATATTTATCCCAATATTTTGTTACATTTATTTCTTTAATACCTGCAATGGTTTTTATATTCTTAGGTATTGCATAGTATTTACCGGTTTCCCCATTACGAGCTAAAAACTTTCCAATATCTCTATAACTTCTAAAATATCCAAATTTCTTTTTTACGTCTATTTTCACTAATGAAATCATAAATTAATCCTCTCCTTTGTTTTACAATTTATAAAACTTACATCATCTTTTTCTGCTTGAAGCTGAAATATCCTTTCTGGGCTACTATTATATGATCAAGTACGCTTATTCCTAATATCGCTCCTGCTTTTGCAAGTCTTCTTGTAACTTCAATATCATCAAGCGAAGGCTCGGGGTCTCCTGATGGGTGATTGTGTATAAAAACTACGCTTGCGGCATTTGCAAGTATTGCGGCTTTATAAACTTCCCGGGGGTGTACAATTG
>JAUVXY010000074.1 GCA_030603375.1 Actinomycetes bacterium
TTTTTGGTTTCAGCCAGTGAAGATATCATTTCAACAGCTTCCCTGCATTCAACCCTGCGTTTATTATACTCGGTGCTGGAAAGATTTCTTTCCTCTTTTGAATCAACAATTAAAATTACACTGTCTTTTAAATCAAAAGGAATGCGCTCATAAGAGAGATCTCTAAAATTTAAAAAAATAGCACTGTTTTCTTTTCCATAAGTAACTGCAAATTGATCCAAAAACCCGCAGCTTACCCCTACAAAGTTGTTCTCAGCGCTGTTACAGTACTTTACAGTTTCTTCCCTGCTAATCTTTAGATTAAAAAGCTCTTCTAAAAACTTTGCAACGCCAACCTCAAGCGCAGCTGACGAGCTCATTCCAACCCCCATAGGCAGGTTGCCGCCAATAACCATGCTAAAACCGCCGATTTCATAGCCGCCCTGGATATATTCCTGCAGAACACCCTTTAAGTAGTTGGCCCATTTAACATTTTTGTCAAAAGTAATATCGCTTAGCGGAAACTTGTAAAAACTATCAAAATATTCAGAATAAACATTAACTGTATCCGAATCATTTGCCTTGCCTGTTAAGGCAATATATTTGTCAACAGCAATAGGGATCGAGAAACCCAGATTATAATCTGTGTGTTCACCAATTATGTTTACTCTTCCCGGAGACAGAATGTTTATAAGATTTTCTTTTCTAAAAACATTTTCTTTTTCTCTATTGCCTCTTATAAACTTTTCAAAAAATAGATTATGCTGTTTTTTAAAATAATTACCAGATTCCAATTTTCTTATATTGTTTTGTCCTGATATCTCCTTCACAATGACACCTAACTCTTTATCAATTAAAATTTTTATTTTAATGCGTTTTAACCTATAAGTAGAAAGAATCTAAAATATATTTATTTCACCTTTCTTGTAATCTTCAAGTGTTTTAATCAGCATAATAAAATTTTCACCCTTGCAATCTGAAGTTACTTCATGCGATGGAGATATAATATATCCATTATTTTTCCCAAGCACTTTTATCCTATTAATAACTTCATTTTTTACATCTTGAGGAGTCCCAAACGGTAATGTCTTTTGAGTACTTATTCCACCTAGAAAAGATAGTTTCTTACCAAATCTTCTTGATAACTCATCTGGACTCATAGCTTCAGGTTGAATTGGATTAAGCACGTCTAATCCAATCTCAATTAAATCAGGTATTATTTCCATTATATTTCCACAAGAGTGATGAAAAACAGGTAGATTTTTATCTTTGTAGACTTCCCATATTTTTTTATATCTTTTTTTAAAAAATTTTATAAACATTTCTGGTGACATTACCATACCCTTTTGAGTTCCGACATCATCACCTGTTCGTAGTCCATCTACAATATCTAGATTAATAATTTTTTTTGACATTTCTACATTAAAATCAGTAATTCCGTCCAATAAATAATTAATTTCTTTTTCCCTATAATACATATCCGTTAATACATTTTCATATCCCCTAAGGCACCAGCACCTCTCAAAAAGAGTAAAATCCTGTAAGGATAAAAGAAAATAATTATCCTTTTCTCTTCGACCTCTTTCTTTTATTATTGATAACAATTCATCTGTTGGTTCAGGAAATTTATACTCTGTAAGAACACTAGACTCTAATAATGGATGGTGCCTTATGTGAAATCCTTCAGTAAGTATCTGGTCCCAGCCTATTCCCCAAATATCATATTTGATACCATTCTCTTTATCTATCTTTACTATATCGTTTAATGGCAAATACTTAATATGATTATCCAGTCTATCATCAACTTCATTATCTTTAATATCCAGAAGTTTTTTGATTTTATCTTTCATTTCTGGGGTACAATCTATCTGCGTTGGTAGGATATCCTGGCTGACTCTATTAATTGCATTTAAAATTCTTTCCTTTTTTACCATACCTAATACCCATATAAAAAACTTAATTTATTTTTCTAATACTTTCTTAGACACTTACCACTTCTATGCCGGCAAATTTACAGAAAGCAACCAGTTCCTTCTCATAGTCTCCAAAAATCAAACTGGCATGGTGAGTAAAGCCTTCCTCAATAATAGTCCTGTACAAGGTTTTTAAATTTGAGACCTTAATCCACTTCCAGCACCCTCTCAAACTCCTGCTGTCAGGAATTGCGTCCCCCTTAGTTATCAGCATTTTGAACTTCCCGTCATATTCTACCAGTCTTGAGATAGTAACTTTGCCCTCTTTTAACTGAAATTCTGCAGTTCCAAAACTTTTGTCATACCCTAGTTGCTCTCCAAGGATAGAATGAGAATTTACCAGAGGCTTGCACGAAGCACATTTTAAGCTTACAGGCGCATTACCGCAGTGCCATGCAAGCAAAGTATCTTCATCGTCCTGATTTTGTATTGTCCAATCAATAAAATGAGGAACAGTTTCTTTAAGTGATAACAAATATTGGGCAATCATGGTAAATACCCCGTGTATATCTGCCTCGCACGCACACATTATTCCTTTGTCTGTCATCCTTCCCATACTCATGCAGGGAGAAATTCCGATTTCTTCCTGCATGGAAGTCCAGCACTGGATTCCATAACCGGACAAGCCTTCTTTTTGGGCATAATCTGATAAGACTAATTCTAACTTTACTATTTTGGAAAGAGCATCATCGCTTGCAAGATGACAGTCGTATGATTTTTTTACTTCCTTTACTGCCCCGGTAACTCTGCTGTCAGTCTTCATGGCATTTATATCTGAATATAGCTTTAGAAGATTTACAGACACTATTCTCTGCCTGAACTTTTCTATCAGGTTTGCTTCATTTATGGCACATGTTTCAAAAGGAGTCGGCCTTGGGCCAACTAATCCTACTCTGGCTCCCATAAAGCCGCTGTAAGCTGCAGATACCCTGACAAATCTTTTAACATCCGAAATAAAGTCTTCTTCCTCAGGAAAATAGATGCCGCCAAAATCAAATTTAATCTTTCTTCGAGTAAGGCCTGATGCAGTTGAAATCGTTCCGCAGAATGAATCAGATTTTCTATTTCCATCTGATGTAAAAGGGCCTTCCTTTGTTCCAAAAATTAAAATTGGAATTTTATCAAAAGCTTCCGCAATCGTAATATTGGGAAGTTCTTCACCAAAAGTCATGGTTCCGATAATAAGGCCCTGTATGTTATTTTCTTTAAAAAGTTTGACTGCCTTTTGGGCATCTTCTTCGTATGTAACAAGCCCTCCATCAGTAAGATTCTCGTCAGGGTAGATAAACTCTGCTCCTCCTACATTTTCCTTGATTGATTTTATAGTACGCTTTCTCATTTCTACAGCCCAATCCCTGTTAAAAGGTACTCTATGAGATGGTACAAATCCTATCTTTATCATTTTTTGTCTCCCTTCTAATGTAAGTGGTAAAATATATTTTTTGTTAAAATATAAGCAATATATTATTATCAATCCTTAATTCAAGATCGTGCTCCGCGCCGCCATGAGGGTTAAACAGATCATCTTCTATTCCAAAATGCTTGCACAGTCTATTTGTAAATTCAGGTGTAAAACTTGCTGACTGTGGTATCCTATCAGATTCTTTGTGATTTAACGCTGCCAGCACTCTTTCTTTTGAGTTCATCCTGTTTTATCCCTTCTTACTTCCTGTATGTTAATGCTGCCGGCACTCTTTTCCTGCCACCTAATTAATATTTTCCATGTTCCATCAATGTTTCAATCATGCACATAATATTTTCTGGAGGTACGCCACCCTGAATATTATGGACAGCACTAAATACAAAACCTCCTCCTGCAGCAAGATCGTCTATTCTTTTTTTCACTTCTTCGCGAACATCACTTGGTTTTCCAAAGGGAAGAACGTGTTGTGTGTCACACCCGCCTCCCCAAAATACTATATCGTCACCAAATTCTCTTTTAAGATCTCTTGTATCCATATCTTTTGCTGATACCTGAACCGGATTTAATACATCAACACCTATATCAATCAAATCATGTATAAAATCTTTTGCTGCTCCACAACTGTGATAAAAAATCTTTGCATCTGTTTTTGCTTTAATGGCACTTAATAATTTTTTATCCTTTGGTTTTATTAACCTTCTATATGTTTCGGGAGATATTAAAGAGCCAATTTGAGTGGCAATATCATTCCAGTAAACAAACACCTGAATATATTTTCCGACCTCATCAAGGTACCTCTCACAATTCTCTATATATAAATCTGTAATCTTTTCCATTACTGCATTTGCAAACTTTTCATTTGCTGCAATACTGATAAGAAAACGCTCCATACCCATTATCCTCGCAGGTTGTTCAAATATCCCACCACCAAAAATCGCAGTCCCGGTAATTGCATATTCTGTGTTGTTGTAAAGATATTCTGCTTTCTCTTTAACCTTCAATATAGACTCGCGGCTGTCAAGCTCCGGCCATTTATAGTTTTTGAGATCTTCCAGATCAATGCTGTTAATTGGAAAATCTACCCAATCAAAATAAAACCCATTTTTTTTGGGCATTTGCAGTTTTGAGCCCCATCTGTCATAAAAGTAATAATACTTTTCATCACTGAATATTTCTTGATTGTCTGAATTGACATAATTGGTTTGGGCCATGCGAACATCTACATCAAGCTTCTCCAGCAGAGCTTCGTCAAGATAAGGCAGCTGCTGGACATAGTCAAATATTTTTATATCTTCAATTTTTATACCAAGAAATTTTTTTAAACTAGTGTATGCATCCTTATGTATAGATGTAACAATTGTGCCTCCTAAATCAAATGGGATGCGGTCAGGCTCTCTGTGGTTTAAAACAGTAACAAGCCGTTCTCTAGAATTCATAAAATAATTCACCTCTTTTAGAATTCCTGTTCACACAAACATTAACTCATATAATATTAAGTGATATTAAAAAATTTAAATCACACGGTTAGAGCAATTTTTAAAATTATTTATCCAAATAAGTCTTTTTAGAAGTCTGCTAAACTTATTTTACAAATTTATAACTACACGATTTTCTGCATATTTATTTTTTTATAAAACCAAGTAGCTTTTTGCGAAAACTTATTTTCTTGCCCATTAATGCATAAATCGTGAGGGACACAACTATAACTACGCCAAAAATGAATTTTGTCCAAAATCCAGAAATTCCGCTTGAAACAATTCCAGCCTCCAAAGACCCCATAATAATAGCACCGACAAGAGTTCCAAATATGGTTCCGGTCCCGCCAAAGACAGAAGTTCCGCCAATAAAAACAGCGGCCAATGATTTCATAAGATATCCCTCACCTGTGGATGGCCAGAAGTACAGCACTTCCAGAGTAGCAAGAATACCAGCAAATGCAGCAAAAAGCCCCATCTGCATAAAAGCAATGGTTTTAACTTTTTCAACATTCACACCCATCATTCTGGAACTAACTGCATCATCACCAACACAAAGCAGGTGGATGCCAAACCTGTGCCAATTTAAAATTAACGCAAAAATTATGGCAATTACAATTGCCCATACTGCCTGAGCAGGAACAATATTCCCTATTCTTCCCACAAGAACCTTGTATAAAACTGACCCCTGAGTATCAACCAGGCTCAGTCCCACGCCTCCGCAAGCTATCATAACCAGGCCCCGCCACAGATACTGCATTCCTATTGTAACTATCAATGATGGAATCCCAATCCTAACTATAAATATGCTGTTTATAAATCCTGCAAACAACCCGGTTGCCAGGCTGCAGATCAGTGCAAGATAAATATTGCCAGATTGGTTAAACACTGCTGAAAACACCCAGGCACAAAAACCCATCACAGAAGGAAAGGAAAGGTCCATCTCCCCCAATATAACAATTGGCGTTAAAGATATAGATAAAATAGCTGCAAAGGGGATAATTGACATGAAGGCATAATAAATATTATAGCTTAAAAAAGTCCTGGGATTTGCAATAGTAAATACTAAAAAAACAAGGAGCAATACACAAAATATGCTTATTTGCAATTTAGATTCAGTTATTTTCAATTTAATTTTACCTAACATCTATTCCTTTCATATCACAATTACATCTTCCACCAAATTAACATAGTTTGGCTATTTTATTTATACATTTGCATATGAGCCGATTAGTTTTCCATGTTTAGCCACATATTCCAGATTTTCAATGAGTTTATCCATCGTTATGTCTTTTTTCCAGATTGTACCCATTACTTTTCCACGATCCAGGATCATAAATTTGTCTGCTACTGCATAAACGTGATATATGCTGTGAGTAATAAAAATGCTAGATTTCCCACGTTCTTTTATCCCCTCGCAAAATTTTATTACTTTATTGGTTTCTGAAAGTGAAAGATTGTTTGTCGGCTCATCTAAAATAATTAGCTCTGCATCAAAATAAAGTGCCCTTGCTATTGCTATTCCCTGTTTCTCCCCTCCGGACAGGCCGCTAACACTCAAGTCAGCTGTCAGCCCTTTCTGGGTAAAACCAATCATTTTTCTTAACATCTCAATAGTATCTTTTTTTGATTCAGCAATTTTAATAAAACCAGTACGCCCATATACCTTTTCCCTGCCTAAAAATAGATTCTTCCATACGCTTTGTTTTTCAGCCAATGCCCTGTCCTGATAAACAGTTTCAATGCCGATATTTCGTGATTTTTCAACATTATGCTTTATTAGCCCTTTGCCTTTCCAAAATATCTTTCCCTCATCCTGCCTTACGACACCTGTCAATATCTTTATGAGCGTGGACTTTCCAGCCCCGTTATCACCTATCAACCCAACTATTTCATTGTTTCTAACTTCAAAATCAACTTCATCTAACGCAGTAACTCCCCCAAAAGATTTATGGATATTTTCCATTTTTACTAAAGGCGGAGTTACTTCTGAAGTTGGAGAAATTACTGCGTTATTTTTCATATTTTACCTAATCCCTTCCGCTGCTAAACCTTCTAAAGCTTCAACATTATTTTCATCTACAAATCCGC